>CBJMBI010000093.1:0-10677 GCA_966427955.1 uncultured Ktedonobacterales bacterium | reverse complement strand
AATAGGTTAGGTGCCATCAATCATACCGTGCTTACAGTGACTGTTGCTCGTGGACGCAGTCAGGTCTTGGGCATTGTATTGAATCATATCCAACCTCCTGAGAATGACCTAGCCATGCAGACAAATGCAGATGCGCTTCGTCGCTGGGGAAAAGCGCCATTGCTTGGCCAAGTTCCATATATACCAATCATTACTGCTGAAATGCTTGGTTATGTTGGGGAGCAATTAACACTTGATGGATTATTCCCTTTTGCGTCAGAAAACTCCTTGCTTTAGCTATGGGAGCAAATGGTGCATCCAGGGGCTAGCGGCAGTGGCGACTAGGAGGGTATCTGCCCTTCAAAGAGCTTTGCTCATTTTTAGTATCTATATACTTATATATTGGTATATTGACAGGTTCGCTATACTATATCCTATAGTCGTCTTCCAAAGAGATAGTGCTAAAGTCAATTCCAAAGCAAATCGTGTCTCTAGATAAAAGATTCGGACCCAACTCCCCTACCTTTGTGGAGCTAGGCGAGGAAATAGGGTTAAATCTGGTTGTTTAGAGAGACAGAGAGGAAGGGTACTATGTCATCGGTCTACTTATATCAGGAAGTGCTAAGACAAGTTCAGCACCTTTCACTGGATGAACAAAATAGGTTGCTAGAAGACCTAGTAGCAATGATTAAACAACGAACGAGTATTAAGCCTCTCCACAGTATTTTAGAGTTGGAGGGCTTGGGCAAAGAAATTTGGGAGCATATTGATGTAGATCAGTATCTCCAACAGGAGAGAGATTCGTGGGATGGATAGAAGATTTGCGAGGCAAAGTCGTTGGTCTAGATACAGCACCACTTATCTATTATATTGAAAGAAATTCCCTCTATATAGATAGACTGCGCCCGTTTTTTCAAGCAGTAGACCGAGGTGAAATCTCAATTGTGACATCCATCATCACTCTGACGGAAACACTGGTTCATCCACTACGAAACGGCAACAAAGATCTAGCAGACCGATACCGAGATATGTTGTTGCATACCAAAGGCTTGACTACTTTACAGCTCTCTGCGGATATTGCAGAGGAGGCTGCACAACTGCGTGCTTCGCATAACATTCGTACCCCAGATTCCATTCAAATGGCTACTGCTATCAAGGCTGGGGCGCCATTTTTCCTCACAAACGATACTTGCTTGCCGTCTTCGCCAAGATTGCAAGTTTTGATCCTGAACAATTTAACGAGTTTATAAAATACACTCTTAGATTATTAAAGTTATAAGGAGCGTTAAATGGATTTTCATCTGCTGGCAGACAAAGCCATTGCAGGACAGATACTCTCACGAGAGGAATGTCAGGCTGTGCTACGCTGTCCGGACCAGCATATTTTAGCCTTACTTGATGCCGCTTACCAGGTTAGATATCACTTTTGTGGCAAGAGTGTGCATTTGCATATGCTCATCAATGCCAAAAGCGGACTCTGTCCAGAAGATTGTCATTACTGCTCACAGTCGAAAATCTCGACTGCAGATATTGAAAAGTATCCCCTTGTAAGCCAACAGAAGCTCTTAGAGGGAGCCAAGCGGGCCAAGGAATCTCGCAGTCTGCGTTACTGTATTGCCATAAGTACCCGTGGAGCAACTGACCGGGAGGTCGATTATATAGCTAGTGCTGTACGTAAGATCAAGGAAGAAGTGGACATTGCCGTCTGTTGTACAGTTGGAATTATTTCTGAAGAAAAAGCACGTCGCTTGTACGAGGCAGGCGTTGAACAACTCAACCACAATCTGAACACCAGTGAACGGTACTATCCCGAGATTTGTACAACGCATACCTATCAAGATCGTGTGAATACATTGCTTGCCGCTCGACGTGCAGGACTCAAGCTCTGTACAGGAGCCATATTTGGGCAAGGGGAGACAGAAGCTGACATTATCGATGTGGCACTAGCTCTCCGTGAGTTAGATCCCCAGTCTATCCCCATCAACTTTTTGCTAGCCATACCCGGTACGCCTCTTGAAGGCACGAACTATCTCAAGCCTTACGACTGCTTGAGGATACTCTGTCTAATGCGTTTCTTAAATCCAAGCCAAGAGATTCGTGTTTCTGCTGGGCGTGAAGCGCATTTACGCTCGTTACAACCATTGGCTCTCTACCCAGCCAATTCTGTATTTGTCTCGGGATATTTGACCACACCAGGGCAAGACTACAAAGAGACTTGGCAGATGATTGAAGATCTGGGATTTGAGCTTCAGGAGCATGGAGAGGCGGCTGCCGTTAATGCGTGACGACTTTAATCTGTTAAAACGTAACAGATAAGTTTTTGAACCTCACCTGACGCAAACCTCGAATAGCATTGCAGAGATATATTTTCTCTGCCTCAAGCAAGTCCTTTAAGTGAAGTACTGCTTCTTGGGCGCGAGGGTTTGTTTCTAGTATATATTGGCGATAAATGCCGTTAAGTAATCCACAATGTAAAGGGGGGGTGAGCAGGGAAGCGTCGCGCTCGATAAAAATATTGTTGGTTGCACCCTCTGTCACCTCACCTTTTTCATTGAGAAAAATTACATCGGCATATCCATTTTCCAGAGCAAACTGGTTAGCTCGATCGTAGAGAGCACGGCATGTCGTTTTATGATAATACATACGATTTTGCGAATCAGTGTGCTCTGAACTAAGTACAGCTATCTGCTCGGGGATGGGGGATGCCTCTGGAACCTCAATAGCTTCGCTGTACCATTGCCCTGTACGTTTTAGCTTCAGTCGTACTTTATATCGATGACCTGCTACAAGCTTAGCACTGAGTTGAGTCAATACACTGTGTGCATGTGTCTGGTCATAGGGATATTGAAAGTAATTGGCTGAATCGGCTATACGTCGCAAATGTTTGTCAAGATGCTGATATCCATTGTCCCATAAAATAGCTTCCAGAATATCAAACTCGACAGGGAGATTGGTCAGAAAATGGGCTTTGGCAGTGCATTCGGCATACTCATCAGAGGCAAGCGAATCATAAACAATACCACTGCCAACGCCCATTTCACCATGTCCGTTTTCAAGTACAACTGTCCGAATGGCGACATTAAACATTGCCCTGATTGAGCGATCCGAGGAGGGGGCAAAATAGCCAATAGAACCAGTATAAACCCCTCGCGGTGAACTCTCTAATTCCTTGATAATTTCCATTGCTCTGATTTTAGGAGCGCCCGTGACTGAGCCGCAAGGAAACAAACTTCTGAACACTTGAGAATAATCTACATCATCTTTCAGCAGACCTTCTACTGTTGAAGTCATATGGAACAGCGTATTGTATTTTTCAATGGTGAATAATTGAGGAACTGTCACTGAACCTGTTTGGCACAAGCGTCCCAAATCATTGCGTAATAGATCTACGATCATAACATTTTCCGCACGATTCTTGCTATCCTGCGAGAGCCACTTCGCCAAATGTTGATCTTCAAACTGTGTGCGACCGCGTGGTAGAGTTCCCTTCATCGGGCGTGCAATAATTTGCTGTCCTTTGATAGAGAAGAACAATTCGGGGGAAAGACAGAGGATGTCTTGCCCAGCTGCCCGTATGTATGCACTGTAAGGGACCCGTTGCTTGCTTTTCAAGGCCTTGTACAGAGACACGGGCGAACCATCAAAGGTAAAGTGATAGCGACCTGTAAAGTTAATCTGGTAGACATCACCAGCACAGATGTACTCTTTGATGCGATGAATATGGTGACTGTATTCTGCCTCGTCCAGCTCGAAGTGTATGTTGTCTAAAATGGGAGGAGTTTCATCTTGCAAAATGATGGGTGTGGAAATGATGCTATCCTGCCCTGATCCTCCTTGAAGTTCACCGCTTATATGATTATAAATGATTGGTTGTTGGTAAACCCCAAACCAGGCTAAGGGTTGTTTTTCGCTCTGGTAATTGAGCAGACCAAGCTTCTCAATATGATAACCACACTCATAAGCAAAGTAACCTGCCAGATAATAGCCTTGCTGAACATAATTTGGAATAGAAGCGAGTAAGTCAGCCAATTCACTAATCCTGTGAATCTGAAGTATCTCTACGGGATCAATAAATAACAAGCTATAAATAGTATTTTGATCGTTTTGAGAACTTTCAAGAAAGACTGCATTTTTCTTGTTTTGTAGGAACAAATAATATATTTCGGGAAAATCTTTAAAAATCAACTAGAAAGCTTACTCCTTGTAGTGATTATGGTTGCAATTAGGTGATGCACGTTCTAGATCGGTCTGGTTCTCTGCCTGTTCAAAACGAGTACGCAAACACATTGGTCAAGCGGCAGTATAGCAAACAAATCTATTCTTGTCAATCATGTCATAATAAGAAAAGATTGTTTTGTTGAATTGTGCTTGTTTATTTAGAAAACGAGAAAGATTGTTTTCTCAGGATATCATTGATCCCGGCAATCTATAACAGGCAGAGTTTTCTCGCCATCTTCCTAGAGAGCAGAGGAAACTCGACTTTTTTAATCCATAAGGATAGATTTTGTCCCTCTATCCCTCTTCCTAAATGCTCGAACAAGCATCATACTATATGCTATACTAACCAGCATTCATTCTCATAAGTTCCTAGTTAGGATGGGTGGAGAGGCCAAAAGAGTATACAGAGACAAACGTAAAAAAGCATGTGGCAGCTGAAATAAATATCAGGGAAAGGAAGTACTTAAGCATGAATAAAATCAGTGATCCGCTATTAGGGCGTATGATTCGTGGGTATCGCCTGCAAGAATTACTCGAAAATGATGTGATCACAAGGGTTTATCATGCCCGTACTCTGGAACTCTGGCAGACGCCTGAACTGATTGTTACGATTCTCACTTTGCCAGCGACACTCTCGACACCGACGCGTGAGCAGTTTATCAAGCGATTTTTATACGAAGCAAAGCGAATTGTGCGACTACGACATGAACACCTCTTTCCCCTTTTTGGTTACGGTAAGCAAGATGGTTATCCGTATCTACTAATGCCAAATGTTCCAGGCATCACTCTGGCAACCTATTTGAAACAAAAGCAACGCTGGAGCCCATCAGAAGCATTTACAGTCCTTGTTGCTATTGCCAATGCACTTACTTATATTCATAGCCAAGGATTGGTTTACCAGTTTTTAAATCCCACGAATATCTTCTTGCAGGACTCAAAAGTGCCACAAATTGCCAAACTAAACTATCACCAGATGGTGCGTCTGGACGGTCTGAGCAATGAGGTAACTGCTTCATCTCCTTATGCCCATCTGCAAAACATTATGGGAGACTTCCTCGGTGCAGCAGAATACTTAGCTCCTGAAGTCGTGAAAGGGGCTGCGCCAGATCCGCGGTCCGATATTTATTCACTTGGTATTATCCTCTTTCAATTGCTCAGTGGCCAGCCTCCTTTTACCGGAAGGGACTACTTAGAAGTTGCACAAATGCATATTCGTAAACCTTTGCCTTCAATTCATGATACTGCACCAGATATACCTATTGCATTAGAGCTTGTTCTCAATCATGCTTTGTACCGTAATCCGGAACACCGTTTCCAAACTCCTGAAGATTTTGTCACGGCATATGCTCATGTGCTTGAGGGTCAATCACAAGTGCAAAAGCGTCCTAGGTCTACCCAACCAGCTGAACCGAGACGAACCGTTTCTACTACTGCTACATTATCAACAAAACAGAAAGTTCAATCGTTTGAAGAAATGCAGGAAGAGGGGCAATTGTTTGAGCGAGAGCTAGAAATAGCACAGGAACATGAAGGGAAATGGGAAGATGATTCTTGGTTAAATGCTGCTGGTCCAGTTCACAGGTCCCGCTCAAAGAGCAATCCGGAAATGCCAGACCGCCAAATTCCCCCATCTAGAGGGCCTCTTTCACCTATTGATCGTGACGACTCCCCACGGATCAAGCCGAGGGCTTCACGTAGGAGTTCTATGGAACATACTCGTGGAGACAGTTTCAAATAGGCTCAGATAGAGTCTACTGTTATGGCAATCTCAGTAGGCTTTGTATCAGTTCGTGACACTCCGCGCGGACTAAAGTCCGGCAGCTTCTGAATCTCTGCGAAAGGGATCTTCTGGCTCGGAGTGTGATAAATTTTGCCTTATTAGTATACTCACTATTAGAGAAGTTGGTAGAGTGTGGAGATGAGGTACGAGTCATATGCTAATAAATATTGCTGTTGTCCAATTTGAAATTTGTCCCTTTGCTCCTGCTGAGAATCTTACTAAAGCAGAGCAATTTATCAAAGAAGCTTCATCCAAGGCAGATCTAATTGTTTTTCCTGAGGATTTCCTCACTGGTCCTCTAAGTGGGAACACAGCCTTTGTAGACTACAACAATTCCTATATTCAACATTTCCAGCATCTAGCGGCCAAGTATAAGATAGATCTTGTTCCTGGCTCATTTGTCGAAGGAGACCATAAAGGCCTCTATAATACCACATATTATATTGACAAGTCAGGTATCGTCCGAGGAAGATACTGCAAGGCTAATCTCTGGCATCCTGAGAGAACCTATCTCACGCCTGGTAACAGTTCGTGTATCTTAGACACACCGTATGGTCGAGTTGGTTTACTCATCTGCTGGGACTTAATATTTCCGGAAGCTTTCCGCTGTTTGCTCCGACAGAACGTCGAAATTGTCATCTGTCCGAGCTACTGGTGTTTCGAAGATGCCTCGCCGGTGGGGCTAATGCACGAGCCTAACTCAGAGATCAAACTGGTTAATGCTCTCTGTACGGCGCGTGCCTTTGAGAACGAAATTATCCTTGTTTTTGCCAATGCTGCTGCTTATAGTAATGTGAGGCAGGGAACTGATCGGCTCTTTGGTCGCTCTCAAATCACAGTGCCTTTCAAAGGGCCATTACATATCCTTCCCCATGCGGACGAGGAAATGTTTATCCAAACTGTCGATACTGATATTCTCAAGGATGCTGAGTGCGCTTATAAAATCAGGAAAGACCTGGATGTGCAGGTTCCGCTGCTTTCCTAGCAGCAGGTTCTGAAAGATACGTCTGTGTTCCATCATCAATGTGTTCATCTCTCAACTTGATTTGAACCAGAGGCAACCATTTGCGCAGGCGTATCTGCCGCCAGTTAAAGAGATATGCCAGTGTGACGAAAACGAAAAGGATATTGCGAGCATTTACCACAGCTAGAAAACCTGTGGGGAGTATAATGATATGAGCATTGATTGAAGTCGGTAGTTGTGAGTAGAAAAAGATATAAAGTATAGCAGTAAGTAGCGAGATTATTCCCCAGCAGAAGATCCAAAAGCGATTGTATGCTCCAGCATATGATAGCAGTGGAATGAGCCATATCAGATACTGTGGGCTGAAAGTCTTTCCTGTCGCTAGAAAAACTAAGAGTAGTGCAATCGAGGCCTGTACAATATCCAACTTTTTATGCCACTGAAGCCAGAGAGTATAGACCGTTCCCAGCATCAGACAGCTCATACCCATGATTGAAACGCTTGAACCAAGCTGATTGCTAATAATGTTGATTGAACCATAGCTATACTCAATTTTCTGCCATGGGATGCCCAGGTGTTGTGCAATCCAGAGTACCGTACTCCCAGTTGATTCTATCTGAACCGGTCGTTGTAGAAAATAACTCAACTGGCTGACTACTGCTCCATGAAAATCAATCAATGCAAATATTCCCGTTGTAACCAGCAAAAGTGTCACAAAGAGTAAACAGTTTCGCCAGTGCCAGCCGCATATCCCTTGCAGTATGTACTTGGACTGTTTCAGAATACCTTTCCAGGCAAGATCATCAGCAAGTACATACAAGCGGCCTAAGGATTGTTGTTCTGCAAGGAACAAGGCGGGTAATAGCAAGATTGGATAAATTTTCAACAGCACTCCAAATGCTAGTAGGCAATAAGCCTTTGTCCATTGTTGCCGTTCTGCGGCAATGACACAGAGCAGGGTAAGTAGTGCTGGCAGCAGATCAAAACGTACCAGTGCCAGTGCTGGAACTCCGATTAGCAAATAGAATACAAATACTAATGGAGAGCCAACTGGTCCGTAACGTTGCAGTAGCCAGTAGATCCCTGCCGTCACAGTTGCCATCAGGAGAGTAAAAGCCGCAAGGTAGTATGGTAAGGGTACCAGAAGTGGCAGAGAAAAGACAAGTATGGTCAAGGGAGGATACTCAAATGGCAGAGTATAGAATGCTGGTTTTTGCTCAAGAAGATGTAAGAACATACATTGGGTCGAGGGAAGCCAATGCGTTGCGCTAGTGCCAAACCAGAACGCAATTGCATAGCACTGATAGCGTGCAGGGTCTGGATCTATCAACGGGAGGAAGAATTCCCAGGAAATCGCGCCAAACATCAAAAGTATTGCTATTACAACAGGAAGGTAGGTCATCCTAGCATTGCGGGTTTGTGATGCGTTCCAGAGTGCTATCAGCAAGAGATTGAACGAAAACGGTTTAAATTGGTCAGTAGTACGCTGTTTTCTTAACTCTTTCCACAAATGTTAGTACCCTCTTTAAATGTCTATTTGACAGCCCACAAGCAAAATGCTAGAATTCTTAACAATATCTGGCTTGCAAGTGGATCTAGTCCTTTAGAGAAAACGAGCCATGAGTAAAAGAAGTCACAGGTTCAGTTTCTACGTTCCTGTAAAAATGGAAAAATCTTAGTTGCTGTCAAGAAAGGCACTTAATGTCATATGGATAGTCGAAATCGTACAGAGACAAAGACCCTTAAAGTCGGTGATATCGCTCCGGACTTTACCCTCCAAGCGGCCAACAAAGAGCCATGGCGTCTCAAGGACTGGCGTGGCAAAAAGAATGTTGTTCTCGCCTTTGTTCCTTTTGCATTTAGTGGTGTATGCTCAACCCAATTGCCTTCTTATGAGGCTTCACTAGATCGCTTCAAAAATGCTCAGACAGAGGTTGTGGCTATTAGTATGGACAGTACCCATGCTTTGCATGCTTGGCAAGAGTCGATGCATGTTTCATTTCCCTTGCTTTCCGACTTTTACCCACAGGGTCAAGTTGTCGATCTCTATGGAGTGCGTCATCTTGCTGGTATGTCTGAGCGTGCTCTTTTTGTGATTGACAAAGAGGGTGTGATTCGCTATATCGAAGTGGTTCATGCCCCTGGTGAAATGCCAGACAACGAAGACTTGTTCGAGGCTTTGCATAAACTTTCATAGGCATAGTTTGCATTGCAAATTCTAATCCGTTACAAGACCTACAGACAACGCTGAATTGTCTGTGGGTCTTGTATTAGCTCGCTACTTTTCTAATGACCCCTTTTTACTATCTCTGTTCTGGGGCTCCTTTAATTTTTGCTGCCTGCTTACGTAAAGCTTGTAGTCCTTCGCTGAAACGTACAGGGTAGGGCTGATCAACAGTGAGTGCACGATATTGTGGTGGAAGCATAGCAAGATTTTGTTGTGCCAGTTCACGGATCTCTGAGAGCGGTGGTAGGCTACCAGGAATAATCTTGCCATTGCGCATCACTGGTTTGAGCAAGCGATGATAGCCATCAGGACGAGGCTCATGAGCCAGTTGGATCACATCTTCCTCCCAATTTGGATGGCGGTAGATTTCTTTCTTACCAGGCCAAGTGCTTTTTACTCCTCCTGCAACCTTCATCTTAGGATACTCATTGCCCGATTCGTCGACATACCAAACTTCTTTGTAGACAGCACCTAGTGATCCACCTTCAATGTTATGCTCACTCGATCCTGCGCCATAGCCTAGCGCTGTACCAATGCCAAAAGCGTCAATAGTGGCCCCAGCTTTTAACAGATGCTCAATTTTCCACTCATCCAGGTCGCCACTAGCCAGAATGCGTACATGGTGTAGTCCTGCTTTATCAAGATGTTCACGAACATAAATACTATCCTCGACCAGATCTCCACTATCCAACCGTACAGCAGCTAGAGTATGTCCTTGTGTCTCTTGTGAGCGCAGTGCAACTTCTATAGCCGTATGAATAGCCTGACGTGTATCATATGTATCAAGGAGGAGCGTATAGCGGTTGTATGCTTCAGCAATAGCTTCAAAAGCCTCTTTCTCAGTGGGAAATATTTCAATTAATGCATGAGGGACCGTACCAGTTGCTGGCAATCTATATTCATAGGCTGCGTTGAGTAGCGAGGTACTAGAGCAGCCTCCGATGTAGGAGGCACGAGCTACTGTCATCGGCTCCTGAGCACGCCGAAAAGCAAATTCGGCTACGCGTCGAGGATAGCCTTGCTCGGCTGCATAAACAATACGTGATGCCTTCGTTGCAATGAGAGTTGAGAGTCCGAGAGCCTGTAACAAGCCTGCTTCCAGCAAAATAGCCTCGCGGAAAGGGGCTGTGATACGTAGGAGTGGCTCGTTGGGAAAGGCAATACTCCCTTCTGGAAGTGCAAGGATTTCACCTGTAAAGTGCAGTTGTCCCAGATCGTTCAAAAAGGCTTCTTCGTAGTCACGAATCTGGGCAAGGAATTTCAATTCTTGCTCAGCATAACGAAAGGTCTGGACAAATTCCAGGGCAGCCTCCAATCCTGCTACAAGTAGGTAGGCTCCTCCAAAGGGAGCTTTGCGTGTATAGAGGTCAAAAGTCGTTAAGCCGTTGTATCCTGTACGCCACGAAACATAAGCTGAATCAGGATGATACATATCGGTCATCAGACCTGGGTTGAATTTAGGGGCACGGCGATGCATAGCATTTCTTCCTTCCTATACAAATGCATCTC
>CBJMBI010000092.1:0-10748 GCA_966427955.1 uncultured Ktedonobacterales bacterium | reverse complement strand
ACACCACATCACAAGCAGGAAATTCTCCTTTTGATGCCAGAGCAAATACTATTGCGGCACATGAAATTTTCATCAGAGATGGTCATAGTTGGAGAGAATGGGCTTGCCAACCCTAGAGGTTAGAAAGACTATGGAACACCACCTCAATAAAGCCAACTTTTCGATTTACCAGACGAGGTCCTTCTTAGGGGCCTCGTCCCTTTTTCTTTATTTTTCTATCCCCTCACACTCAATACAACCCGGATACTCTTTTTCCAATTTCACCATACTCTGATAGACCTCTGGTTTGAGAATACCGATATAGGGCAAGTTGCGATAGCGCTGTGCATAGTCCAAACCATAACCAACTACAAATTTGTCGGGGATAGAAAAGCCGAGGTAATCAATCTCTACGCTAGAGACACGCTCCCGCTCTTTGTTAAGTAGAGAGCAAAGACGCAAACTGAGCGGATTGCGTCGCTTGATTAGATCAACCAGATAGCGCAAGGTGAGGCCACTATCAATAATATCTTCGACTATCAGTACATGCTTAGAGTTGATTGGGTCATCTAGATCCTTGACGATACGCACGATGCCGCTGGATTCTGTACTATTACCATAACTAGCAACTGCTATGTAGTCCAGCTCTAATGGCAAGTCGATCGCACGTGCTAAGTCTGCGAGAAATGGTACCGCTCCCTTGAGAGTGCCTAGCAACAACAGGTCCTTTTCCTGATAGTCACGTGTAATCTGCAGACCCAACTCTTGTACCTTGACGCGTATCTGCTCCTCAGAAATAAGTATCTCTTCGATATCTTCTTTCATCGTTTTTACATTTCATCCTTGTCACTATACTCCTGGAAAACTGACAGACGTACTATATGACGTGTCTCTTTGGTCAAACGCACACGATCATCGAGATGAATTCCTGCCAACCATACACAATGTGTTTTCGCAAAGAAGAGTGGGATCTGATCACGTTCGGCACGAGGAACGTGTTTGTCTACCAAGATGTCCTGCACTTTTTTTTCACAAGCCATACCAAGTGGTCGCATACGGTCCCCATTGCGCCTTGTCCGTACACGCAAGATGGGAAGAACGTGGGACTCCTGATCACTAGTCAGCTTATCAGCATCGACATACACTGTATAGCGTGTGGAAGACAATACATGCCAGACCGTTGCCCAATCCTGATGCTCTAAAACTTTGCGTACTTGTTGGAGAAGGTCATCGGGCAGCATCTCCGCCGTTGCAATCCATGATGTACCTGCCACGGCCACTTGGCCAGGAATAGGAAGTTGTACTTCCAGGGGCTCAGTGAAGGCTTCTGTTTTACTAGACTCCTCATGAACACGCTGAAATTCCAGTGTATTGCCTGTGCATCCAACATGGAGATGGTTTGGCAGATGTAGGGTTAGAGTTGCTCCACCGGACTGTCTATCCATGAGCTGTTCGATTAAGCGATAGTGACGCAGCTCCAAAGGTGATTGGCCGGCATGCAGCAGAGCCGTGACACGCCGTAGGAGATGACGTTGTAGACTCAATGGGAACTCACGCAATACCGAGAGTCGGAGAACGATACGATCACCTTCTTGGCAGCTAACAACTTGTGGCCAGCATGTGTCTATCTGATCTTCAATCCAGGCGAAATCGACCTGCATGGTCTCAGCATTGCGCAAGAGGGTTTCACGAATGCCGGGATTGAGTTCCGTCAGCAAGGGGAGGAGTTGATGGCGAATGCGATTGCGCAGAAAACGAAGATCACTATTGCTCATATCCTCTAGCGGTCTCAGATCATGCTGCTTACAATACGCAACTGTATCTGCATGTGTGATACACAGTAGGGGACGAATAATGTCCTGTTGACGTGGCTGCAAACCCACCATGCTAGCAAGCCCTCCCCCACGTAGCAAGTGTAATAGCAACGTCTCAACCTGATCATCCCGATGATGAGCAACAGCAATAAGCTGGCCCTGAGCAACTTCACGTAAGAAACGATAGCGGGCAACACGTGCGGCATCTTCAAGTGAACGTTGTTCCTGACGTGCCAGCGCGGAAACATCCACAGATCCAATGGTCACAGGAAGGTTCCAGGAACGAGCAAGTTGCGCCACAACGGCAGCATCCTGCTCACTCTCCTGACCACGTAACTGGTGATTGAGATGTGCAACATGCAATTGTACGGTTGGATACTGCTTTCCAGGACCACAGAGCCGATGCAACAGATGAAGCAAGCACAAGGAATCTGCTCCTCCCGAAACAGCCACGACAACGGTGCCACCTTCAGAAAGGAGATGATACTGCTCCAGATAGGCTCTGATAATATCGAGCATATTTGCGTCGAAGATCTCCTGTATGATAAGATATGACCACTCCCTATGGATAAATCCAGAGGCTTCGCGTAAGAGCTGAACGGAACATACCCGCTCACGGCAGTTTCACGCAGGCTCGGCCCAAGCCTACGGTTATATAACCCATTATAGCATCTGGGAAGAGTATTGTTAGCTTGTTTCTCTGTTGTCTAGAGGTTTTGAAAAATCATGGCATTGCGAAAGATAACCACGTTTAACAATCCAATTTTACGCCAGAAGGCCAAGAAAGTGCACCGCTTTGATCCTTCACTGCTCAAACTCGTCGATGATATGTTTGAGACGATGCACAATGCAAACGGAGTAGGTTTAGCAGCACCACAAATTGGTATGTCTATTCGCGTATTTGTAGCAGAATATGAAGATCGCAAAGTGGCAGTATTTAATCCCGAGATCGTCAAAGCAGAAGGCGAAGCACTAGGAACTGAAGGTTGCCTAAGCATCCCTGGCTATGTTGGCGATAATATCCGCCGGGCTACTAAGATACTAGTTAAGGGCCAGGATGTGCATGGCAAGTCAATTCGAATCAACGCCGAGGGCTGGTTTGCAAGAATTTTACAGCATGAGATCGACCACCTGGACGGGATTCTATTTACCGATCGCCTAGATCGGCCTGAAGACCTGCGTGAACTACCACCTGGAGAAGATCTAGAAGAAGAAAAAGCAGCCCTAGTTGAGTAGTAGAAAAACCAGGAACTTGGCCTTGTCATTACGACCAGGTTTTGTAGTGCACACTTGTGTGAACGCTACTCGCTGGAAGGTTCCAAGAGGTCCTCTGTGCTATATTGTAACGTTTCACAATTTTTGTTGTTTATGCAACATGGGCATAGTTTGACGGCCAAGGGTCTGGCTACATCCTGAACAGATATAAAACCCTTCATTCCTATATTGCAACTCACTAAGGAGAAAGTGCAGGTAACAGATGCCACAACGTGTAGAATTCGACTGACTGGCAATCTGTCGATCATGCTCAAAGAGTTCATGCAACGACTGCACCATCTGCTCGAAGTCAAAAGCAGTAGAAGAAACCCAGCGTTCTGTATTTACTCTGCCTAGTGAAGGCAATATGCCCGTGCTATTATTGGCCCGCATTTCACGCCGACTAATAAAAGCATGGCCGTTAGATGATGTCCCACGATCTATAGAATGGTTACTCAAAGATGTCTTTGCTCCAAGCACTAGCCCGATAAGAGTTTCCTCTCCCGGCCAACAAGTCCCCATATTTCAGCGGATGGGCCATGACTTGCAGAACAATAGTTACTTCTTTAAGTATACCTTTCAGCTCTCGATAAAGCAAGAATTAAAAAGTGAGTGGCTCATCGGCCTTCTGTAAACGAATATGCAACCTCACAGAGAGCCGATGAATACTTTGCACTCCTCTCAATGCCTACACTACTATTTTAAGGCACCTCGACATGACTGAGCGGCACGGCAACCGGAGTAGACCCACCGTTCGGAGTAGACCCACCAGTCACGGGATTAGTCGATGAGGTCAGTGCTGTGATTGGATGAGTCATAATAGCCGCTGAAGCCCAGGTATCTATCAGCCCGTTGTCTTGCTGACCAACCAGAGAGAACACCCCTTTGATTGAGGGATTATTTGCTAGCGATGGGCTATTGGCTATATCAGCTAGCGTATCTCTTTCCCACTGAGCAACTGTAGCAGCCGAGATCTGGGTATCTCCATTCAACGCCTTCATTGTCAGAGCAAGAGCACCCAGGCTACAGTGATCTTGGAGGAGTAACCTGCCATAGATATCATATAATCCGAGTGTATTGCCATTCTGATCCTGCATTTGCTGAGATGCCCGCGTAAGGAGCATAGGCCCAATTTGAGGCCATAGATCAGAGTTCTGTAAACTTTGAAAATTTCCAGGACAGGTAGGAGGCTGGTCAGCAGCATTTACGGGCGGAGCCGGAGGTGGCGGTGCGTTATTGCTTGTGAGCACGTAATCCCACAGAAAATCTAACAATTTACTACCAGCATCTCCATCAAATAGAGATTTCAGCTGTGAATTCGCTGATTGAAGGGCAGTGAGCAAGTCTTGCTTAGTTTTAATGGGGTCATCGGTTTGGGGATTGAACAACTGACTTTGCTGTGCAAGAGTGGCAAGAGAAACCTGCTGCGGCCATTTTGCAAAGCTGTCCGTGGCCATCGCCTGCCTCAAAAATGTTACAGCACTCTTGGTGTGCTTCAGGCAATTTAGCCCTTGTAACTGTAGTCCGCTCGTCCAGGCCGCATAACAAAAGTCACTCATTTTCGTAACACTGGGGCTTATGCCCAATGCTGGCGTCGATGACTTAGACGACCTAGAAGCATAGGAAGGCAAGGTTCCAGTAAAAATGGTGATCATGATAGCAAAGAACAGTAGAGTCATGCTTCCTCTCATTCGAAGCCTGTTGTGTTTGTTAGAAAACACCGTTTTCATGATACCCTCCAGGTATATGTATCACAGTAATTGACAGAAAGATTGAGCTTCACATCCTTGCAAGGATCAACCTTTGACAAGCAATAGACCTAGACCCGCGAGAAATTACAAGATCAGAGCAAGCTTATTGGCACACTCTAGTAGAGTAGGCAGTCTCTACGCAGAATCTCTCATCTCAATGCAGCTATCAAATCAGGGATCAGTTTTGCTACATTGGGCGTACCTAGACCAGTGACAGGGTCCCAGCCAGGACCTGCAGAATAGCCTCTTACACCCGCCTTCAAGTTGGTGTTGTTTCCGCTTGTAATATCATGAAAGTCTTGCTGGTAGGTTGCAGAGGCCCCTAACTTGTAGAGACCAGGATTGATAAAACCTAGGGGATGTCCTGCCATCTGATTGGCAATCGCCCCAATAGCTGCCCATATCGGTGCACTCAGACTCGTCCCCCCAACAAGGCTCCACTGACCATCCACATAAACCGGTAATCCCGTAGCAGGATCTCCTACAGCAGAAACATCGGGAACTCCACGCCGATTGCTGAACTGCCCCTGCACCGTTACAGGAAGCCCTAACTGATAGAAAGGAGTCTGATAAACGCTACTGAACCCCCCTCCACTACCAGAACCTGTCCCATCATCACTCCATGCTATCTCTTGGAAGGTTGAGCCAACACGCTTTAATCTCGTACCACCAACGCTGGTGACCCATGGCGAGTCAGCCCCAAAATTGGTTGTGGGAATATGTCCAAGATCATTATTAACATTTATTGCATCAGTTACACCATGATCACCTGAAGAAAAGAAGTAGGTAATGTGATCTTTTGTTGTCCCTTGCTGGAGAACGGCATTCCATTGCTGTAACTCTTGCCGCCCCTGCGCATCTTGCAAAGTTAGCTCGGATGCACCCCAACTCTGAGAGACAATAAAACCAAGTTTGTTATTGATGATATATTGTTCTAGCTGCCGAAACTCTGGCAGACCAATAACTCCTTGGCTTTCTACAACTGGGCTTTGCAGAACGATAACTTTTGCTCCTGGTGCAAGAGCATGAATTGCTTCTACATCCATCTGGGTCTCTTGTGCTGCACCTTCTCGATCCAGACGAGAAGCCTTCACGGGAATGGGAAGTGGTGAAATGACTTGTAGATCGATAGGGGGCAAATTGAATGTCCGATCAAAGACGTCCATATCCTGTTGGAGTGTAGGACTACCAAGGTAAACAAGATCAATAATAGTTTGCCCTTGGCCTGTAAAGCCTTTTTGCAGAAGCGAATCAAATCCGTAAGCGAGACGTAAAGTCTGTGGTGTAACACAGCCGGCTAATAGGCCTTGACAGGTACTGGCAGCTTTTGGGGAGAGCCGCTGCGCTAAAGTGGTGAAAGCATGCAGAGTCAATGTTGAGGAAGTACCATTTCCTATCCCCGTATCTGCTGACGCGCAGGTAGTGAGGAGTAAGAAAATAATCAATAGCGGCATCAGCATGCGGGTACGACCTACCATTGTTTATAAACTCCTGCCTCTCATTTAGTCTTGATCAAAATCGCTCGTTCGCAAATACGGGAAGTACTGTTAGGCAGACAACATTTCTTTCATAGGACATGTCAACTCTATCTTTCGTTAACAAGTCTATCCTCCCATATTTAACCCACAGTAGCAGACTTTTCACATGAGGAAGTCTGTTCCATGAGTAACTTTCTCCATTCAAGATGCACTTTTGTGAGAATGGAACCTGGTATTAATAATACCTAACAAGAGGAGGTTTTTGTAGGGAGAAAGAGGGACAGTTTGAGGCCATGTGTAGCAGATTTGCGAGCAACCACTGCCACATTCAAGATCCCATAGTGAAGAAAGCTGTCCCTGTTTCCCACTAGGAAAGTGCATAAACTTCCGCTACACTTTATTCAGCCAACCATTGTTGTCTATGATGAAGATGGATTAGCCTTCTGCATAGAAAAATGATTGAGTTCTGGACATGAAAGCGACTCAAGTCTTTCAT
The DNA here is from genome assembly GCA_966427955.1 of uncultured Ktedonobacterales bacterium. GTDB lineage: Bacteria > Chloroflexota > Ktedonobacteria > Ktedonobacterales > Ktedonobacteraceae > DASYAN01. The sequence continues at coordinate 3,976 of CBJMBI010000092.1, read as the reverse complement.
AAAGGCTTTTCATATTGGGCAGGCTCTACAGGAGATACAGAATATGGATGAACCACTTTTATGGGTACACTTGCCAGAATCGGACAAGGTTACCATGTGGCTTGTTAGATATCCGCAGATAGCAGATCAAGTTATGGATAAACTTGCCAACCTCAGTACTATTCAAAGCGCAACGCTTATGTTCGATTTAATGGCAGGTCGTGATGCAGCACAGGCACTCTATATGGCTGCCCTTGACGGCGGCTTTGAGTATACAGCAACTATTTTCTCTGCCTGGTATGATGAGTTTTGTCGAGCGCTGTTATATTGCTGGCATAACATGAATGACATCAACGAATACGACTACGAATAAAAAAGCTGAATGATATGGACTTGTGAGGTAGCTTATGCCAACAACACATAGGTTGCCTCACGGCAATAGCTTTAACAGTTGAATCGTAAAGACCTATCCAACATGCCAAGTTCCACCTTTCCCCTTTTCCAAGCAACCTCTTTCCTCTACAGGGGACTTTTTGTTTCTAAGGACTTCAATCAGCTTGCAAAAATGATAAGCTATTTAAGAGTGCACTGTTTGCAAGCAAGACGAAAACAGTCGATGAATTTGTTTGTTGAAAAATCTATCGGAGTTATCTATCGTACTGCATGAGCTTTGCACTCAAAAATAGAATAGAATGTAGAGTAGTAGCAAGCCTAAAATTGGTGAAAAATCTCTCACTAATAGATCTTGCCGTTACATAGAGAGGCATATCCGATGCGGAAGATACCGTGGTGGCAAAGATGGATAAGAGTATGGAGTGTCCTGCGTTTATTACTCTGGACAATCTGGATTATTTACCGAGAGCGCAAACGCGTTTTGCGTGCCCATGCACATGGCAATTACGAGGTACAACCCAATATTGAGGTCCTCATCAATGTCCTGGTAGCATTTCGTCAGACAGCCATTAAACTGGGGGTGCTCATGATCAAGCTTGGACAGTTCCTCAGTTCTCGCGCCGATCTGCTACCAGAGCAAGCGCTAGAAGTACTGACCACATTGCAAGACGAGGTACCGCCAGAACCTTTTGAGCACGTCGTCTATATGATCGAATCTGAGTTTGGCAAGCCCGTTGATGAAATCTTCAGTGTCTTGGAACCCACATGTACTGCAGCCGCCTCGCTAGGTCAAGTCCATAAGGCGGTACTGGCAACAACTGGCGAGACAGTCGCTGTCAAAATTCAGCGTCCAAATATTGAACAATTGGTACGTATGGACCTACGTACACTCAAGTTTGTGATCCGGCTAATTACAAGATTGGTGGACCCAGGAGATTTTATTGATTTATGGGGCATCTACCGTGAGTTTCGCCGGACAGTTTTTGAAGAGGTTGATTTTACACATGAGGCAGCCAATGCCCAACGATTCCGCACTATGTTCAAAGATAACCCTTGTATTTATATTCCACGTGTGTATGAACAGTACGTTACACGACGCATTATTGTCATGGAATGGATCGAAGGCATTAAGATCAATGACTATGCTATGCTTGATGCCTTTGAAATTGATCGGATGGAAGTTGCCAGACGCACGGTAAATGCATATTTTCATCAGTTCTTCGAAGAGGGCTTTTTTCATGCCGATCCACATCCTGGTAATATTTTTGTTAAGTGTGGCTCTCCTGCCAAGCAACCTGTGATTGCTTTTTTAGACTTTGGCATGACAGGCTCGATTACTAACTACACACGACGTTTCTTGCGTGAACTCTTCCTGGCAATTGTTGCTCGTGATACCTATACAGTGGTCCAAACGTTGATCAAGCTCGGTTTTATTGGTGAAGGAGCTAATCTGGTCTCTATTGAACGTGCAATGAGCATGATACTGGATCAGTACATTGGAATGACGCTGGGAGAGTTCCGCGACCTGCATATGTCTCATGTCGCACGGGACATTGTGGAATTGCTCTATGGTCAGCCATTTCACATTCCGGCGCACTTTGCCTTCTCAGGGCGGGCAGTCAGTACGCTAGTTGGTGTTGCCACAGGATTAGCTCCCAAATTCAACTTCATCGAGGAGGCTACACCTTATGCTCGCCGCTTCCTAGGGCTAGACACAGAGAATATTAGTGTGATGGTTCAAACATTCATCCAACAATTCATTGATAATGGTCGTGTGATAAGTACTCTCCCACGTGCAGTTGAGCGCTTCATGACTCACATCCAGACAGGACAGGTTGAGGTACGGCTAGCGAATTTCATGGATAGGCGTTCACACCGCATACCAGTATCTATTGGAGGCAGCAATATCTCTATCACTCTGGTATCCCTCAGTTCGCTGGTTGGGGGTATCTATCTCACAAATGCCCATCTCTATGCGCCGGGCTGGTTTTGTCTAGCTCTGACTGGGGTTACTGCGTTGGGGATGGTTATACGGAAGTAGTTAGGTTACTTATACTGAGCCAAGAGACCCACGCCACAGAGGCGTGGGATTCCTGACTGGTCCCACACTCAGGCCGACTGAGGTAAGCTGAGTGTGACATGACCTTGCTCACCTGCTGCAGGTTGACATGAAATCGCCACGTCTACACCTAATCTTGCAACCATCTGGAGAAGGCGTTCGAGCGAAAAATTGCTCACGCGAGCTTGAAGTAGTAGGCAGATATGAGGTTGTGGCACCCCTAGCAGGTTTGCTGCCTGGCGCTGGGAGAGACCGCGCCGTTTGATCTCTGCAATGATATATTTTAACAATTGTACTCGTGCCAGACATTCTTCAGGGTTAGGTAAGCCTGCATCCGCAAAAATGTTGTCACTGCTGACAGCGTAACCTTCATCGTTCATCGCACTGGACCTTTCCTTTCTCCTGCGTCGATCTCTGCTGCCTGCTTGAGCCGACGTTTGATCATCTCTATATGCTCTCTTGGTGTAGCAACACCTTTACGAGATTTTTTCTGAAATGCATGTAAAACATAAATAGCTGTTTGAAATCTGACTGTATACACACAGCGATATGTTCCACTCTGATCATTCTCTATTACTTCCAGCACACTGGCTCCCGAGAAACCTTTGAGCACCTTGACATCCATTGCCTTGTCACCATCCTGTGCAATAGAGAGTGCCGCTAGGATGTCAAATCTCACAGACTCAGGGAATGCTAAAAAGTCCTTCTTGGATGATCCAACCCAGACCAGCTTCCTTACCACGCCCTATACTCCTACCGATACAAATTAGTATCACTGCCCATAGTATACACGATGATATCAATTCTGTCGAGCCATATTCGACCGTATTTTCTATCTTCCTATTGTATTATTACCATTGTATTTACAAAGTCCATACGTTATACTTGATGGTATCAAAATAGTAGGGGGGAAATTGGGTCATTGAAAAATCGTCAAGACCAGATTGATCCTCTGATCAGGGAGAATCCCAGAATCATGGCCATTGTGGCTGAAGGTGAGGCCAAGGGCAAGGCGGAGGGCCTGAGAGAAGCAATTTTAGATCTCATTAGCGATCGTTTCCCAGCTCTAGTTGTCACCCAGGTGCAACAGACTATCGCGCCTATTCAGAATATTGAGCAGTTGAAAAAGTTTCTCCGCCAACTGGTTCGTGCATCTGACGAAGAAGAGGTCTATATCTCACTCGCTCAGTGCTTTCCGACCCACTGAGGTTGAATCACATCCCAATTAGGCATTGGATGTGAGCGCGTTAGGAGCCCGATCTCGTAAACAGAATCGGGTCTCAGGAAGGGTGTAATAATTGTAAAGAGTGTAATTTTGAGAGTCTAAAGCCGCTTGGGAAGCCAATCCACACATTATTACAGTATCACGGAGGGGTGTAAAAAGTGTAATTTTGAGAGCCTAAAGCCGCTTGGGAAGCCAATCCACACATTATTACAGTATCACGGAGGGTGTAAAGAGTGTAATCTTGAGAGCCTAAAGCCGCTTGGGAAGCCAATCGATACCCTATTACAGCGCCAGGGGGGTGAAATATTTCGAGTACTCCC
>CBJMBI010000091.1:0-10754 GCA_966427955.1 uncultured Ktedonobacterales bacterium | reverse complement strand
CCCAAGAGATTGCAAAGAAAGGTCAAAGCAGGTATCATATTTGACAGCTAGAAGAATAGCTTGCTGCCCGTGCTCAAGGCTCTACATGCTGAAGCGAAGACACAAGGAAATAAAAAGCATGGAATAGAAATAGCACATAGTAATAGAAGGCGAAGTGATCAGAAAGATGTCAAAAAAGTCCAAGCAATCCAAACGTAAGAAAATAGTAACGACTAGCTCATCACGAGCTGACAATCTGTACAGTTTCATTGAGGGACAAATCATTCAAGGAGACTACACAGGAGCAATTGCTAATTGTGAACGCTTGTTGAACTATCTTTCGCCACAGGCGCAGCTGCGCATTGATGTGCTCTTTCAATTGGGAGTTGCACATAGCATGCTCCAGAACTATTCAGAAAGCTACGAAATTTTTACTGAAGTACTTGCTCTTGAGCCCAACAATGCCGAGGTCTGGTATAACCGGAGTATGTCGAGCCGGTTCACTTCACGCTTTGGAAGAGCTTTACGGGACATTGAGCGTGCAGTCGAACTGAATACCAGAGCTGAACTGGCAGAGCGGTTTGATGAGGCACTAAAGTTTAGTCGTGAATTGGCCGAGAAGTCGATCAAGTTGCGAGGGCTAGACTTCACGGTAGATCAACTCATCGAGCAAGAAGATCTCTTTCAACAGGGCATGAAATCGATGCAGACAGGGAAGTGGAATGAGGCAGAGCAAGCCTTTCAAGCATCTATTGCCATGGGCGATTGTTTGCCACAACCATGGGGAAACTTGGGAATTTGCCTATTGATGCAGGAACGCTATGATGAGGCAGAGGCAGCTTTAAACCATGCACTTGTCATTGATCCAACTTACAGCATTGCAAAAAATAACTTGGCATTACTAGCCGAATCTCGACGGACGGGTCCACCAAAGATCATGGAGATAAGTGACCCCTTCAGAAATATGAAGATGAAGCAATCCCTTACTGTTATCAAACAGTAACATTTTCATATGGTCTTTCCCAAACTGATGTGCTCAAACTTGCTCTTGGGCGATTGGCAGAAGCCGCCAATTCTATTATTGCCAAATGAATGCGTCAAAGCAAGGGGCAAAGAGGGACAAATTGACTTCTACATCAACTATATCACCGAAGCAATCGGCTGCTAAAACAAGAGTTTGATACTAAGTCGCATCTCATGATAGAATCCTTGCAGTAGCTGCAAGCTTGCTCAGGACGCTTTCACTGCTTCCTTGGAGGAGACTACTCATGATGACTCAATCAAGGCGTTTTTGTGATAAATGTGGAGCAGCCAATCGAAGTACGGGTAAATTTTGTGTGGCATGTGGAAAGTCGCTGAGCATAGATGCAGGCAAAACCCAGTCCGCTACTACGGGCTTGCTCACAAGTACTACCCTTTTAAAACAACGCTATCACATTGTGCGCAAAATAGGCGAGGGAGGATTTAGCGCAGTCTACCTTGCTGAGGATCTCATGTTCAATGCGGCTCCCCGGGTGATAAAAGAGATGAGCATACAAGTAAGTGGCTCACAACCACTCGATCCCCAGGAGCTTCAGCAGTCTATCGAGGCCTTCAAACAGGAGGCAATGTTATTAGCAAGTCTCACGCATCCAAATCTGCCACGTATCTATGATCATTTTGAAGAGCAAGAGCACTGGTACATCGTAATGGACTATATTGAGGGGCAGACATTGGAAATGATGCTGAAAAATGCGCCAGCAGGAAAATTGGAACTCCCTCTTGTCCTACATATTGCTAACCAGCTATGCAGCGTGCTGAATTATTTACACACACGTCAGCCACCGATTATCTTCCGCGATTTAAAACCTGCCAATATCATGATCACCGAAGATGAGCACATTTATCTGATTGATTTTGGTATCGCACGTCTCTTCAAGACAGGACAAGCTAAAGACACCGTCGCACTTGGAACACCAGGCTACGCTGCCCCAGAACAGTTTGGCCGCGCCCAATCAACTGCTTTGACCGATATTTATGGCTTCGGCGCAACATTGCATCACCTGTTATCCGGGCGTGACCCCAGCAACGAGCCATTTCAATTTCCACCACTCGTTCTAGACCAGTCTGCGGCAGGTCCCGATCTGGCTGCGCTCATCCAGCGTATGGTCGCACTGCAAAAAGACCAGCGCCCAGCCAGCATCCAGGAGATCAAACAGATACTGCAAAAACTGCCTTCTGGAAATACCTCTCCCTTGCAATCGAGTCAGCCCAACGCTCCATCATCAAGTCCCGTCAGATCCGTTACCGTAGCCTTATCAGGCGCGGACTACAGTAGTCTTAGTGCCGCAATTAAGAATGTTCCAGAGAAAACACGCATCCTCGTACGTCCGGGTACCTATACAGAAAGCATCATCCTCGATAAAAATATCGAGATTGTTGGCGATGGGCCACGTGAGCAGATCGTGCTTCTAAGCAAAAATGCTCATTGTATTCGCATAGCTACTGACTCCGCAGCAGTAAGTGGTATGACTATACGCGGGTTAGCCCAACACTCTTTTGCGATAGACATTCCTTGCGGTCGCTTCCATCTAAATGATTGTATCGTTACTTGCGAAGCCCAAACCTGTATAGGTATTCATAACAGCACAGCACAACCACTTATCCAGCACTGCATTATTCGAGATGGAGGCCAAAGTGGAATAATTGTTTATGATCAGGGAGCAGGCGTTATTGAGAATTGCGAGATTTTTACTCATAAGTTAGCAGGAGTTGAAGTCAAAACAGGAGGCAAGCCGCTCATCCGTCAATGTAAGATTCATAATGTACAACGGGGCGGCATCTATATCTATGAGCAGGGAGAAGGGACATTTGAAGACTGCGAGATTTTTGCTCATAAATTAGCAGGAATTGAGGTCAAAACAGGAGGCAAGCCGCTCATCCGTCGGTGTAAGATCCATGATGGAGAAGCTAGTGGCATTTTAGTGCATGAGCAGGGAGAAGGGACATTTGAAGACTGCGATCTCTTTGCTCACAAGTTAGCAGGAATTGAAGTTAAAACAGGAGGCAAGCCGCTCATATACCTATGCAAGATCCATGATGGAGAAGCTGGTGGCATTTTAGTTCATGAGCAGGGAGAAGGAGCATTTGAAGACTGCGAGATCTTCGCTAATCAGTTTGTAGGAGTTGAGGTCGAAATAGGAGGCAAGCCGCTCATACGTCGATGTAAGATCCATGATGGCCAAAATGGGGGTATTTATGTGCATGATCAGGGGAAAGGGACAATTGAAGACTGTGACATTTTTGCTAATAAGTTAGCAGGAGTTTTGGTCAAAACAGGAGGCAACCCACTCATCCGTCGATGTAAAATCCATGATAGACAACAGGTTGGCATCTATGTATATGAGCAGGGAAAAGGAAGATTTGAAAGCTGCGAAACATTTGCTAATGAAACTTATGGTTTATCTGTTGGCAAGGATGCAGATGCCGTGGTATGGCGGGGTTGCAGATTCCGAGATGGCGAAAAGCTTGCGTGGCGGTGGAAAGTCACGCGAAGGTAACGATTTCCATTTTAGCTCTTGCCCGCCAGCAGAGCACAGAAGCGCTGAACGCCCACATTGCCCCCGGAGATCACCACTCCCACGCGTAAGTTTGTCACATCCAGTTTTTCGGTAAGTAGAGCAGCAACGGCTGATGCTCCACTCGGTTCAGCTACTACTTTGAGCCGCTCAAAGAGAAATGCCATCGCCGCCAAAATCTCGTCGTCAGTGACAAGCAAAATATCTGTCAATAATCGGCGATTGATTGCAAAAGTGAGTTCACCAGGCATTTCGACCTGGAGACCGTCCGCAATCGTATGAGGAACAGGTATGCGAATGCGTGTCCCAGCATCCAATGACAGCTTGGTATCATTGCCGGTCAGCGGTTCGACACCATAAACCCGACATTGCGGATTGAGACTCTTGGCAACGGTCGCACAACCAGCAATCAGTCCTCCACCACTCGTCGGCACAAGCAGCACATCAAGATTCTGCACATCCTCAAGCAGTTCAAGTGCAACAGTTCCTTGTCCCGCAATAATTGCAAGATCATCATATGGTGGAACAGCGACAGCATTGCGTTCATGCACCAATTGCTGGGCAAGAGCCGGACGGTCTTCGCCATAGCGATCATAGGTAACAATCTCAGCTCCATATCCTCGCACAGCAAGCATTTTTGTTTCTGGAGCATCCTGCGGCATCAGAATGGTAGCCGTTGTCCCCACAATTTGGGCTGCCAGGGCCACAGCTTGCGCATGATTGCCAGAGGACCAGGCGACAAGTCCTCGCGTACGTTCTTCAGCGGAAAGTTGAAGCACTTTATTTAAGGCTCCCCGAATTTTAAAGGCTCCAGCCCGCTGATAACATTCTGCCTTTAAGAAGACCTCAGCACCCACAAGCTGATCAAGTATTCTCGATGTGAGCACAGGCGTACGATGGATGAATGATTTAATGCGAGCAGCGGCATCTCGAACGTCAGACAAATGAAGTGCTACACTATCGGAAACCGTTGTCACGGGCTGTTCTTCTTTCATGAGTCTTTCCTTGCTAGCGAATGCAAGTATTGGATAGGGACGTCATTTTAAGCTGTTATTTCTATTGATTCTACCACCACTGACAGAACTCTGCAATAACAGAGTCATGCCAGAATTGTCAAGAATAATTATGAATACACTTTCTATTTTCAACCAACATTAGCAATACCGAAAGCATCCTTGATACCTCTTTCAAATATGTAACACTTTTAATCCACCAGCGATATACTCTATGAGATAGCAAGCACAACTAGTTGGCTTGCAGTCGCACCAAGCCTAACTTGTTAGATGAACCTATCTTGTTTGTACATTCTACTAAATCTTTAGATACTCTATTCCAAGGAAGGAGAAAATCTATGAACACATCACCTGAATTCCGTTGTCCTTTTACATTGAAGAGTTTTATTCATGTTTCAACCTTCTTCTTTTTGTCTATCCTATTGCTGATTAGTAAAATATACATACCAAGTACTGCTCAAGCATCCATTTCTTTTGTTGGACTCTCGCTTCGCAGTTATGACCAGCAGCCAAATGGAAAGCCCACTTCTTACATTGTAGTAACATACAAAGGGGCAAATGGTAATGAGCGCAACCATGTCTATTGCCAACCGATCGCGTTTCAGAGTTGGTACGATATTCCAGTACCAGACTTCATAAAGGCAGGGCAAACAATCTGGATACGCTACTATTCCAGCCCTAAATGCAACCCATCAAGCATGATATTGCAGGCAAGTCCGGAGGTACCACAAAATCCTTCGTTTGATCATTGCTGGTTCAATCCCAATCCTACTGTAAATGACCTGAACTGGAGTGGCTGTGTGAACCCCTCAGAGCATGTGGATCTCACTTTCGCTTCCCAAACTAATAATGTGAACAAAGGAGGAACAGTGCATGTATACCTCAACCGACCAACTAACTCAGTTTTTGGTAGCGCTTACCTAATGGTAAATGGAATGGTAAATTCCAAGTGTATTACAGTTTCACAACAGAATGTTGATACTTTTGTTGGTGACTATTCCACTCCTCTAAAAAATGTGAGCTTAGCCATGTTTACAGATGCGTCCTGCGGAAGCGTTGCAAACTACAATGGACCCAAAACTGATTTAAATGGCCCAGGGTACGCTGTTTTAATGCTCCAGGAGTATTGTAACGCTGGAGAAAATGCTTCATGCCTAAATGAGGAAACTGCTCCGCTTTTACAAATTTCTGTTGTCTAGCAAGTGTCGGACAAGGAAGTCGCGCTGAGCCGCTACTACTTGTTCGAATATGGGACTGAGATAGATGTTGAAGTGGTCCCCCGGATAACGCAGCACTTCCGCATGCGGGGCCACTTCAGCCGTCTTGAGTGCAGGCTGCGGCGAAGTGATTTGATCATCCTCACAAATGCAAATGAGCAGAGGACAGGATACACGGGAAGCTGATCGGATAGGTCGGTAGAAGCCGATACGTAAAAGGACACAAGCAGAGATACAATCATCCCAATGCTCCCGAGGAGCAAATTTTTGGAAGCCCTCCAATGCACCTGGCGTCCTGAGTGCCGCTAAAGAGCCAGGAACTCCCACTACCTTGATATAGAAAGGAGACATATTGAGCAATTGACGTAAACTATCGTAGATACTAACTTGTAGAGCCTGTAGGCTCCCAAAAAATCCCCGCTGAGCCATGGCAGTGAAACCATCAGTGAATGGTACTTGTGCCACCACTGCGGCGATACGCTGGTCACGAGCTGCCGTGACAATTACATGGCCACCAGAAAAAGATGTGCCCCACAGCGCAATACGCTCTGGATCAATACCGTCAAGTGTCCGCACATAGGCAATGGCAGCCGCCCAATCGGCAAGCTCAAGCTGGATATTGAGAAGCTGGCGTGGTTCACCATCGCTTGCACCAAAGTGACGATAGTCGAAGACGAGAGCAGCTAACCCAGCCTCTACAAAATGCTCAGCATACGCAGCAAGCTTCATATCTCTCGTCGCTCCCAGACCATGCGCAAGAATAACACATGGATACGGGGCAGGGCCAGCAGGTCGACAGAGCCATGCTGCACAACGGGTTCCTTGAGATAAAAATGTTACGTCGGTACGATCCATGTGAACTCCCCAATTAGATAGGATGTTTTATCTCCTTCCAAAGCTCTTGCCAAAAAAAGTCAGAACACGTTCAAGATAAGCTACTGGCTCTGTTTTATAGCTCTGGACATGGTCAGCATTGGAAACTATCCATAGCTGGACATTGGGGTTATGAGCGGCAGCAAAGAGCTGTTTGCTATTATCAACACTGATCTGCATATCAGCTTCTCCATGGATAAGTAAGAGAGGCCGAGGAGCAATTCGAGCAATACTCTTAATTGGCTGGACCTTAGAAGGATCGAAACCAGTCAAGGGCACGCTTAGCCATTCCATCACAGGAGTAAAAGGAAAAGAGGGCAAATGAGAATATTTACTCAGGTTTGCCTCCAAGTATTGCTGCAAATCGGCAAAACTGGAGTCTGCAACAATAGCTTCCACACCAGGCTCATTTGCTGCAACCAGTATGCTCACCGCAGCCCCCATAGAGAAGCCCAAAAAACCGATGTGTCGGCCCTGGTCTTGTGGAAGACCCTTTACATAATTAAAAGCTCCTTCAAGATCCCTCTGTTCTAAATAGCCAACTGTATCGATTGTTCCATCGGATTCTCCCGAGTCACGAAAATCAAATGTAAAGATATTATAGCCATCCCTTACGAACGCGGGAAACAGAAACATCAGGCCTGCATCCATCTGTACACGATTGCCTGCATGCCCATGAGCAACAATGATTGTACGATTGCTGTAAGACAGAGCAGGAATAAACCAACCACGAAGGTGCATATGATCAACACGACTGAGAAACGAGACGTTTTGATACCTCAATCCATAGTTTCCAGGATTAGTGGTTATTGGCATACGTGTGGGATGAACTAATACCTCATCGCTATATGCTGATATTGCTACTACCAGTGCTAATAATATTGCTAGTATCACAGCAAATACTTTAAAAATACGGGAAGCAGTCTTTATCTTTGGGAGGTTTTTCTTTTCAACACCTAGTTGAGAGTGTTCAGAATTGAGATCCACCAACTCTTCAGCGCTCACAGAATCTCTCTTTCATTCGACGACGCTAATCCCAACCATTATAACTCATAACTCATCAAATTCAAATGTACCCATCTCCATGACTTGCGATAAGCCTAACCAGCAAACCGATACAGGCAGCCGCTTTAGCATATCAATCGTCAGTAATGGACAACAGAGCAACGCCGAGCGCAAGATTTCTCGCCAATCCTCAGGTAATGCCCCATGCTTCCTCATCAGTTCGATCAGAGGTTTGAGCAGCAGTTTCTGCTTGGTCTCAAGCATGGCCTGACGAATAGGCGGGAGATCATAGTTATGCTCTACGTAGACCACTTCGCCACGCAGATCGACTGATATCTGTAATTCACGGGCTACATCTGGTCCGAAATACATCCACATGGCGAACACATTATGGAAAAATGGCTTGACAATGTCAAGCAAAGGCGAGTGACGACCCGCAAAGGCAGGATCAAAATATAAATAGCGCTTGCCCTCTTCCAAAAAGACATTGCCAAAATGAGCATCGCCATGCCCAACCACTGTCCAGAAATCACGTCCTGGATTAAGCACCCTTTTACCTTGTTCAATTAGCATTCCCAGCGTTGGCAACTCACCATTGAGACTGATCGGCTTGCCATTGACTACCCAGCGATAGGACAACAAATCCACGAAAGGAACACTTCTTCGGTCTAGACGAGGGAGCGACACTTGCTCGCCTATATAAAAGTTTTGTAGACGCTCACCAGCTAGCCGATGCCAGAAGAGCTGGTAGATCTTAGCCTGAGCATTCTCCTGTGCTGGACTGAACTTCAATGTAGTATCATATATTTCTAACAAACGCTTACACTCGTACTGTTCGGCAGCAACAAGCTGTTCCATGGTTACACCATTAGTATCACTCCCCGTCTCATAGGCTCGCATCAAATTGAACATCTCTGGCCAGTGAATGACAGGATAAATCACCATCTGCTGCCCATACTTCTGAATAGAGCGTATGGGCAACACAATATTGTAACCAGCCTGATGCATCACATGAGCATCGTAATATTCTTGACCAACGCCCATCTCCTCCACATGCGTCTTGAAGAAATATTCTTCACCATCCACTGTATAAAAACCATTGAAGGAATTGAGAGAAACAGCCTTGGGCACTAGCCGTACACTATCTACATTCAGCTTCAGATAACATGCAAACCAATCGCGTACCATATGCTCAGCCATCTCTTTATCACTAAATTGTAGCTTCTGTATCTTTATCAATTCCTGATCTGCACTACTCATACTTACGCTAACCCTTCTCTATGTATTTACTGGATAGTTGATCAACATATAAAAAATGATGCAATATAGTCAGGAAAGGTATACTGACTTACATACCGTTTCACTTAGAGGTATCCTCTTGAGACTCTTGCATAGTTAAGACGAAGACCCATCAATAATACGGTTAGAATGAGGATTTTGTTAGAGATTACCAAAAGATCAAAACTGTCCCTCTATTCCCCTTGGATTGAATACTATGTTCACATATTATTTATTCAAATATACATCCTAATCTTTACACTCTTGTACCTGAGACCAATCAGTTTACCACATGTCACCAAAAGAGGTGCCATGGCCAGATTTATTGGCAAGTTCATACAAAGAGTCGTTTCCAATGATGAATATTATGATGATCTAACATAATAATGGGATCATAGATGATATTCTTATTTAAAGGATGTATAGAAAACCAACTCAATCTTATAAATGTGGTCTAGAGAGTAGTAAAGATAAAAGGGCTTGTTTTTCGCAAGAGAGAAATGGTCGCCAAGGAGGTTTTTTTATGAACAGCATAGCGCGTTGGACATCAAGAAGAAGCATCGGAGTAGGACTCATTCTAACAGCGATGCTTATCGTAAGCGGTTATAGCATCACAGACAATCTCTTATCTGCTGCTCAAGCGGCTGCATCCAAAACCACGCGGACGTTTGCAGTCTTAAATCACGCTCCGGCTGCAACAGCCGCTTTGCTATGGAGTCAGACAAGTCACACACTGGTCGTAACAATGGTTGCAAGCGGCTTGGCACCAAATAGCACCCATCCAGCCGCCATCCATAACGGATCAGGAGGTGGCTGCGCAAGCTCCACCCACGGAGATGTTGTATATGGCTTAAATCCAGTGAACGCTGACGCCTCTGGAAAAGGAACATCCATCACCACAATTCCCAATGTCCAACAGGGCATTCCAGGCCAGGGCTGGTACATCGATATGCATAATGGCCCACAACTTGCCGACAATAGTCAGCAGGAGAGGATCGCCTGTGCAAACATCATCAATCCCAATGCCCTAATTCCTGCTCCACAGCCCGCTCCTTCAAGTACACCCCAGTCCGTCGTTAATGCGAGCATTAGCAATGACAATCCTGGGAGTAATGATAAGGAGACTCCCCCATCTCCTCCCAACACTCCCCCAGTAATGACAAACAATCAGGTAGTGAATGTTTCCCTTGGAGGATCGGGAGATGATAATCAGTCTATATCAGTAGGAGCCGCTGAACTCTCTATTGGTCGCAACAATGGTAAAAATAGTCTTACAGTGAAAGTTTTCTTGTACCGACTAGCACCAAAAAGCACTCATATAGCCCATATCCATAGCGGAAGCTGTGAAAATCAAGGGTCTGTACTTTACCCCCTTAACCCCATTCAGGCAGATTCAGTAGGTTTTGGAACCTCTACAACTGTTGTTGATAATGTTTCTTCCATACCTGATACAGGCTGGTATGTAAATGTCCATAGAGCTTCGTCAACAGATGACTTAAAGAATCAAACAGGCTTCGATCCTGTTGCTTGTGTGGACATTTCATCAAATAGTACCAAGACGTCAGGCAACACTTCTAGTGCCCCGACGCCAGCGCCCACACCACCTCCACCAACGCCCACTCCATTTATCGAGTGAGGATCTTGATCCCATTGTCAAAACGCACATGTTGCTATAATAGACTAGCCGAAAGAAACCGCCTTGTGCCGACAATCCAATATAAAATACGTGCGATTTATTCTATCGCACGTATTTTATATGAGAATTTGATACAAAAAATCGAGAACATTCCTCCAGGAGAGTATTCTCACGGATGACTCAGATTTGTCACAAG
>CBJMBI010000090.1:0-10789 GCA_966427955.1 uncultured Ktedonobacterales bacterium | reverse complement strand
TTCCGCCGCATGTAGTACGCGAAGGCGAAAGGTCTCGTTGTCCATGTGATCGTCAGCAATGGTCAGAATGACCGATGCGGGAGGAATAATATACTCGACTTGCTTGGGATATTTAATAAGGTGTACCATTAGAGCTGGAATGCGTGTGTGGTAGGGTTGGAGATCGTTCCAGAGCTGGTGCAACACTGGTCTCCGCCTTGAAACATAGAATATCCTCGCTTTTCCCAGGAGATATCTGTAATTATAACTTTTATCTAGTTCTGATTACTGTAATCGTTATGCCTATATATGGATATATCATACCTGCCTAAGAAAAATCAAGTGTGCTATCTACAAGATACGCTCTATAGACATGCCTGCCTCATTCC
This sequence comes from uncultured Ktedonobacterales bacterium, assembly GCA_966427955.1. Taxonomy (GTDB): domain Bacteria; phylum Chloroflexota; class Ktedonobacteria; order Ktedonobacterales; family Ktedonobacteraceae; genus DASYAN01. The sequence continues at coordinate 10,421 of CBJMBI010000090.1, read as the reverse complement.
TTCAACAGAGTGCAGAGCTAGGACGTGACCTATGGTATACTGGATATGTCACTGGTTTTGATGAGAGAATGGAAACGTATGCAAACTCGCACAACGACATTTGACTCGCTTTCTTCGGCCCAATATGCCAACTTAACAACATTTCGCAGGAGCGGGACGGCCGTATCCACTCCTATGTGGTTCGCCATATATGAACCAACTGGAACTATCTATCTTGAGACAGATGCAGATGCTGGTAAGATAAAACGTATCCGTCACACGCCGCGAGTCACTCTTGCCCGATGTACGGCAAATGGCAAAGTGACGGGAGAGATTGTCGAGGGACAGGCACGTGTTGTCACAGACACAGAGGAAATCTTTAGGGCCAAAGGAGCCTTGCATCGCAAGTATGGTTTCCGACGACAAGCAATCTATTCCATTATGTACCTGATTGGCTGCATACGCCGTACAGCAGAATGGGAACGTGCCTATATTGCGGTTGATCTGAGGGAAAAGTAGTAAAAATAGAGATACATATGATGTGTTTCTATTGCATCTAAAAAATATAAAATGGCAAAATAAGTAAAATGATGAGTTGTTTGTAAAATAATTCATCATTTCTTTTTATTTATGTGTATTGCCTGATCTCTTTGATTCTATTTTGTTCAAGTTGTCCTCTGGTTGTCTGGAGTTTGTCCTTGAAAAAGACTTTTCTCTTGATTATACTCTAAAAAAGAAAGTCAATTGAGAAAAAGCTATCCATATAGAACTGGTTGAAATATGGAATAGTAGATTTAGTGATAAATCACAGAGAAAACTGGCCATTTAGTAATTATGTGGTCATAATCGGAAGTTTCTTGAGAAAGAGGAAAGGAAAAAATTCATGCCAATAAAAGAGACTGGAGATCATAATAATGAAAAAGAATCACTTATTAGTAAAGACAAGAGTAGTAGTAATAAAGGATCTGATACCAAATTTTTGTATAGATTCTTTCAAACCAAAAGTTCTGGTGAGACGAAAGCACAAGAACATGACCAAAAAATGATGGAAGGATCTAAAAAAGTAAAAGATAAATCTTTATGGTCACTTGATGAAGCAAAATACAGTGGTTCTCATCAAGCATTTTTTGAACATAAAAATGTAAAAAATATGGTGAGATCAAAAAGCGATTCATTAAATATAAAAACAAAGAGCGAGATTAATCAAATAAAAAAAGAAGAAGGTAATACAAAAGCGATAAAAAAGTTTTCCTCATTTGATGAAGCAAAATATAGTGGTTCTCACCCAGCATTTTTCGATGCTATAAAAATAAACAAAAAATCACGATCAATAAGAGAAATGCCAAAAGAAAAAAGCCATATTGATAATATGGTAAAAGAAGATAACAGAAAAGAGAAAAATATAGAAGAATTGATTAATCAAAAAAGAAGAATAGCTTCATTTGATGAAGCAATGAATGCTGACATTCCTTATGGAATTGCTGCTGCTAGCAACGAATTGAAAGCAAACTGGAACTGGAGCGTCCGAATCAAAAGGCCCGAAAAAAAATGATGACTCCAAGGCTTTTGTAGGGGGTTTTACGCGATGATTTGGTGATTATATAATGAGAACGAAACACTCATCGTTGAAAGTCGTAGGATCGACACGTGTACTGTCTTGCACAGTTACCCAATCCCTCCTACCCTACTCCCAAAGGATAAACTATGGCTACACATAACAATGTATTTGGAGCGCGTGCCACGCTAAAAAGTGATTATGGCACGAATGTCTATTATCGATTAGCGGCTCTGACCAAGCATGGTGTGCAAGGTCTAGAGCGGCTTCCTTTTACTGTAAAGATCATTCTGGAGAATCTCTTACGTCATACTGACGGTGAACTCCTAACGGAGGATGATGTTCTTTCATTAGCCCGCTGGGTTCCAGGCCAGTCAACAACAAACTCGAAAGAATATCCATTCCTGCCGGGGCGTGTCCTATTGCAAGATTTCACCGGTGTTCCGGCTGTGGCTGATCTTGCTGCCATGCGCTCTGCCGTTGCTCGCATGCATCAGGACCCACAGAAGATTAATCCGCTAGTTCCTGCTGATTTAGTAATTGACCACTCAGTGCAGGTCGATGCTTTTGGCTCGACGCTAGCCTTCTCTCACAACGTCGAGCAAGAATATCAGCGCAATAGTGAGCGCTATGCTCTCTTACGCTGGGGACAGCAGGCCTTTAGTAATTTCCGTGTTGTCCCGCCTGGCACAGGTATCGTACACCAAGTTAACCTTGAATATCTGGCTTCGGTAGTTATGACAAAGGATGAGCATGGTGAGATGCTAGCTTATCCTGATACGGTGGTGGGAACCGATTCGCATACAACAATGATTAATGGCTTGGGTGTGCTGGGCTGGGGTGTCGGTGGCATCGAGGCCGAGGCTGTTTTGCTTGGTCAGCCCGTCTACCTGCTCACGCCAGAAGTAATTGGTATGCGCTTAACAGGAGTCTTACCGGAAGGTGCCACCGCTACCGATCTTGTATTAACTGTGACACAGATGCTGCGCAAACGTGGAGTTGTGGGCAAGTTTGTGGAATTCACAGGTCCTGGTCTAAGTCAGCTAGGACTGGCAGATCGTGCCACGATCTCGAATATGTCACCTGAGTTTGGGGCTACAGCTACGCTCTTCCCAGTTGATAATGAGACACTACGCTATTTGCGTGATACCGGACGTGATCCCAGACTTGTAGATCTGGTTGAGCGGTATACAAAGGAGCAAGGCCTCTTCCGTACAGATGACATAACCGAACCACAATTTGATGACCTGCTCGAACTCGATCTTAGTACCATCGAGCCTAGTCTTGCGGGGCCACGTCGTCCCCAGGATCGTGTACCAATGAGTGCATTGAGTCGCACATTTCGTACAGCGTATGCCGATCGTTTCCGAGCCTTAGCAGAGAATGTCGAAACAGAGAATGGCTTGCTACGTTTGGGTACGGAGGGTGGTAAGGCTGACCCGGATCCTGTGGCTCAAGTGGAGAATGGGAAAGCCCAGCTAAAACAGCTTGCAGGTAGGAGCAATGGCCATAACGATCATATTCATGATGTGCTAGTTCAAGTTGGTGGGGTACAAGCGCATCTGACAGATGGCTCAGTTGCGATTGCTGCAATCACCAGTTGTACTAATACCTCCAATCCATCAGTGATGATTGCTGCTGGTCTGTTGGCGAAAAAGGCTGTTGAACGTGGGCTTTCTGTTAGCCCTATAGTCAAGACCAGTCTAGCACCGGGATCGCGAGCGGTTGTCGATTATTTGCAAAATGCGAACCTGTTGCCCTACCTGGAGGCGTTACGCTTCCATATCGTCGGATTTGGCTGCACAACTTGCATTGGTAATAGTGGGCCGCTACCAGAGCCCGTAGCCAAGGCAGTGCAGGAGAATGACCTAGTAGTTGCAGCGGTCCTGAGTGGGAATCGCAATTTTGAGGGACGTATCCACCCTCAAGTGCGTGCAAGCTTCCTGGCATCTCCGCCTTTGGTTGTAGCCTATGCCCTAGCTGGAACGGTAGATATTGATCTGACCACAGAGCCAATTGGAACTGATGCCAACGGTGAAGAGGTCTACTTACGGGACATCTGGCCAACTCAAGAAGAGGTACGTGATCTTGTAGCCCAGGCTGTCACACCCAAAGTATTTGCCAAAAACTATGCGCATGTCTTTGAAGGTGATGAACACTGGCGCTCGTTGTCAAACTCGACAGGAGCACTCTTCCAGTGGGATCAAAACTCAACTTATATTCAGGAGCCACCATTTTTCAAGAATATGTCCTCAGAGCCTGCCCAGATAAAGGATATTCGCGGCGCACGTGTGCTGGTGATGCTCGATGACTCAATTACCACAGACCACATTTCGCCAGCAGGTAGCTTCTCTGAAAAGAGTCCAGCAGGACAATATCTGCTTGAGCGGGGCGTACAGAAACATGATTTTAACACTTATGGTGCAAGGCGAGGAAATCATGAAGTAATGGTACGTGGAACCTTTGGTAACATTCGCCTGCGTAATCGTCTAGTTTGGGGCAAGGAGGGCTATTATACTGTACATGATGGCGAAGAGATGACAATCTATGATGCATCAATGCGCTATCAACAAGAGGGTGTGCCGCTACTAGTAATTGCAGGTAAGGAGTATGGTTCCGGTAGTTCGCGTGACTGGGCCGCTAAGGGTCCATTATTACTGGGAATACGGGCTGTAATTGCTGAGAGTTTCGAGCGTATTCACCGCAGTAATCTGGTGGGCATGGGCATTTTGCCACTCCAGTTCTGCCAGGGTGAGAACAAAGAAGCCTTGAAACTAACAGGCCGCGAGACTTATGATATTGTGGGCATTGAGCAGAACTTAAAGCCACGTCAACAGGTTACAGTGAAGGTAACACGTGAAGACGGTTCGACATTTGCTTTCCAAACAATTGCCCGTCTGGATAGTGCCATTGATATTGTCTATTATAAGAACGGTGGCATTTTGCCTACAGTGCTGCGCAAGCTGCTAAAAGAAAAATAATCTAATAAATGATGGAATAGAGGTGCTGGGAGAGAAATCCCCAGTACCCTTTTTATCTGCTGCTGAAATTCTCTCCAGATGTTTCTCCTCTTGACAAACCTACTGACTTTCTGGTAAATTTATGACTAGGAAGTCATAGAAAAGTCTGATAAGTCAATCCTAATATCAGACAGAAAGAAAAAAGGCCTACTATTTGGGGATAAGCTTGTCTTTGGCATAGGTATCCCTAGTTCTGGCAGGTGGCTTCACTCTTTGCATTCCTCTTATTCTGAAGGATTTTATATTTTTGAGGAGTTTTTTCTAATATGCAAATTTCTGTACCTGCTAGTGAGCAAGGGAGAGGGCTTGCCTACAAGTGGGTTGTTGCTGGTGTCGTTGTCTTCGGTATTTTTATGAGTGTGCTAGACAGCACTATCGTCAATATCGCTGTTCCGCGCTTGCAGGGTGTTTTTGGTGCTAGCCTCTCTAGCGTTCAGTGGGTTCTGACTGGTTATACGCTAGCCCAGGGAGTTGCAACACCCTTGACCGCTTTTCTTTCTGATCGCATCGGCATTAAACGTTTCTATCTGATTGCGCTGGCTGCCTTTACGATCGGGTCTGCATTATGCGGTTTGGCATTGAACTTGCCCATGCTGATTGTCTTTCGCATCATTCAGGGTGCTGGGGGTGCTTCACTCTCACCACTGGCGATCACGCTACTGTATCGTGAGTTCCCTCCACAGGAGCGCGGAATGGCCATGGGCCTGCTCGGGGTACCTATTCTCTTGGCACCAGCATTTGGTCCAACTCTGGGTGGCTATCTCGTCACGTTCGCTAGCTGGCAGTTGATCTTCTATATCAATGTGCCTATTGGCATCCTTGGCATTATCTTGGGTATGCTATTCTTACGTGAGGGCGAGCGGTCGAGGCGTACGAGGTTCGATCTGTCTGGTTTTGTGCTCTCAACTAGTGGTCTGGCACTCTTGCTTTATGGTCTCTCTGATGCTAGTACGGATGGGTGGGGATCGAGCAAAGTATTGGGCTGTTTGATTAGTGGGGTTTTGCTGCTAACCATTTTTGTCTTCGTCGAATTAGATCTGGCTAAGCATGAGCAGCAACCACTACTTGACTTGGGTGTATTTAGTAATCGTATATTCAGTACAAGCATGTTTGCTAGTCTTCTAGTAATCTTTGCACTCTATGGGGGTCTATTCTTAGTTCCTGTCTATCTGCAAGAATTGCGCCAAATGAATGCATTCCAAGCAGGTTTGGTTCTATTACCACAAGCTCTTGCATCTATGGTTGCGGTCGTTGTCGGTGGACGGTTGGTAGACAAAATAGGGGTCCGTGCGGTTGTCATTCCTGGCCTGATCATTCTAGGAATTGCCAGTTGGCAGTTTACCTTTATCACAGTTAACAGTCCAGTCGATAGCCTTCAATTTTCTCTGATTCTGCGTGGTTTGGGTATCGGTCTGTGTGTACAGCCATTGATGGTCTCTGCTCTGGCGGACATCGCGCCCAGACGTTTGGCTCAAGCCAGTTCAGTCTCTACTGTTGTACGCTTCGTCGGCAGTTCGCTAGGTGTTGCGGTGCTTTCTACAATGGTGCAGACGCAGAGTTCAATCCACTACAGCCATTTAGCCGAACAAGTTACGGCGAACTCTCCGCTTGCAAGGGTAATCGGAGAACTGCAAGCTTTTTTCATCTCGCGAGGTGCATCTTTGAGTGCTGCACAATCTGCGGCACTGCGGCTCATTGGTGGGGAAATCCACCTGCAGGGCTATCTCCTCGCTATTCATGATGCCTTTTGGTTTACACTGGTTCTAGCGATTGCTGCGAGTGTAGCATCACTCTTTGTTGGAAGCGGTAGGAAAGCCGCACAACAAGGCCTACCACGGACTCAAGAAGAGGAAGAAGAGGAGCGTCGAATACGCGATGAGGCCATGGTCGGTGGATGAGGACACGCAGGGTTTATATATTTTATATTGGTATTTTTAAGAATTGAAAGGAACAAACGTATTATGAAGCGCATGATACTTGTCTCCATACTAATTTCACTTAGTATTTTGGCCATAGCTGGAGGTATCGGCTATTGGATCTACAACAGCTATACCTATTACTCCACTGATGACGCTCAGGTAACAGGGCAGACGTTGACTATTACCAGCACACAAGCAGGCAGACTCACAGCTTTCAACGTCAAATTGGGCCAAAGCGTCAATGCTGGAGATGTAATTGCCGCCATCAGTACTCCTGTGTCAGCTAGCACTCCTGCGCCAGCTAGTACTCCTACGTCGGAAGTTGCTACTGATACTGTTGTTGCGTCGACGAATGTCAATCAAGGCGTTGGTGTGACCAGCCCTATAGCAGGAACAGTCATTCAGGTTTTTGCTGTACCGCAGCAGAATGTAACACCAGGCCTCCCGCTTGTTGAGATTGCTAATCTGGCTACTCCAACTGTCACTGCATATATCGATGAGAACGCCATTAACAATGTAAAGCAAGGCCAACAGGTTGATGTCCATGTTGATGCTTACAGTGGAACGACCTACACTGGCTCTGTCCAGCAGATCGTTCAGTCGACCGCAAGTCAGTTCTCTTTGCTGCCAACTACAGACTATGCCGATGGTAATTTCACAAAGGTGGGACAGCGTATTCCTGTGATCGTCTCTTTGCCCGGCACTGCCGGTAATGCGCTTGTTCCCGGTATGAGTGCAGAAGTGACCATTCATTTACATTAGGTAAAAAGGAGCTATACGTGATGATCGAAGGGGGTCTTATCGCAATAGGTATCCTTGCTTTGATAGCTGCCATGTTTCTGCTTAGAAGCAAGGGAAAAACTAGTCACCCGGTGCATAAACCTGCAGTCAGTGAGCAAGTTGGAGCAGACCTAGCAAGACCCTCTGCTCCACCAAGGGCATTCCCTGGATCAGCTGATAGTGGGCAAACAGCAGGCCCTGCAGAACTCACTGCGTCGGCAGATACGCAAGTTGAGTTCTCCGTGCCAATTGCTGACAAGCAAGAGGTGGCTGTTGCAGAGCCTTCTGAAACGAGAGAGATGCTGGCACAGGTAGCATTCCCTGCACAGGCTGCCACTGCAGTAGCACAAACACCTGTTTGGAGAATCCAACCAGATCAGGCACAAATTGAGCTTACCCAGCTCAGTCAGGCACAAGTAACAGTGGTGCTAGATGGCCAACTTACTGTTAAGCCGGATCAAGGTCTTCCGGAGGTGCAAACCCAATCAGGCATACCATCAGATGTTGTGCCATCTCAACCATTGAAGCTAGGATCAGGGTTGCTTCTAAATTCTCTTTCTATCGATCAGCAAATAACTGAACTGACTGCGGAGGTCTGGGCACTTCAACAGCAGGTTGCGGAAATTGGAGGCCGTTTGAACTCCCTAAGTACCTGTATTCGGCGTTCACTCGTCTCTGCACCAGATAATTCTGAGGCTAATGGCAGAGGAACTAACTGATTTCACCATATTTCAGTTTCAAGGCAGAGATGGTATGATAAGAGAAGCTTCTTCTGGCGAGGTCTAAAATCCATTAGAGCGAGGTTGATAAAAATAGAACAGTATCACTTAGATAATTGGACTCTCCACGTTTTAGAGCAGACGGCACAGTTTTTGCATGATTCTGACCGCCAAGCCTACCTAGTAGGGGGCTCAGTACGCGACTTGCTGCTTCACGAAGCATGTCATGATTGGGATATTGTTACTGATGGAGACTATCTCAAAATTGGTTGCCAACTGGCCAATAAGCTGGGAGGCTATTATGTTCCTATGCATGAGAAAGCGTGCCGTATTGTACTCAAGCGTGATCAACAAGAACTTGTCATCGATCTTTCTCCTCTACAAGGTGGCTGTATTGAAGCGGATTTACAGTTACGTGACTTTACACTCAATGCCGTAGCTATCCCTTTAGCCAATCTGGTTAAGCATCTCGTGGCGGGCGAAGCACTTACCTTTATAGATCCGATAGATGGTGTCGCCGATCTCGAAGCACATACTCTCCGTGCTGTCAATAATCGGGTCTTTCAGGATGATCCACTGCGTATGTTGCGTGCTATTCGCTTTCTCATGCGCTATCGGCTTATTCTTGAGAGCGGGACGGAGCAGATGATCAGCCGTGATGCGTCATTATTGCCACAGGCTGCTGGTGCACGCATTCATGAAGAACTCTATGCCATCTTGCAGCCAGAAGGAGCAACTGCGCGTCTCCGTTTTCTCGATGCTCATCATCTGCTCACGGCTCTGATCCCCGAATTTATTCCTGCACGAGGCATGCTCCAGCCTGCTCTGCATTATTGGGATGTGCTGGAGCATTCTTTAGAAAGCGTCGGAGCACTCGAACGGTTGGCTGCATTGTTCCAACAAGCTCCACTTGAGGTAGCTCCTCAGACACTAACTCAGTACACATGCGATTTATCACCATCGGCAGAGATGAGTCAGAAACACCTTGTGGAGATACAACAATTGCTATTCGAAGCAGAACAGCAGGGTCTCTTCCGCTGGAGCACACTGACGGCTCCGGAAACCAAGTTAGCAACTCTTTTGCATGATATTGGCAAAACGGTTACCCATGCAGTCAATGAAGAGGGAACTATCACATTCTATCACCATCCCCAGAGAGGCATTCCGCTTGCGCAAGCAATCATGCAACGTTTAAATGCCAGCTCGCGTGAGCAACGTCTAGTGCAGCAGGTTGTTGCTCATCATATGCGGCCGGGGCAGTTGAGGTATGATCAACTGACACAGCGTGCCATTCGCCGATATTTCATGGATCTGGGACCCACGGGGATCATTGTGGCGCTTGTTTCGCTAGCAGACCATTTGGCAGTACGTGGTCCCCAACCACTCACCGAGCATTGGGAGCGTCACTTAGCTACCGTTCGCCTCCTTCTCACGCGTTATGTCCGCGAACGAGAATGCATTCTTCCTCCAAGGCTCATCCAAGCAGGAGAACTCATGCAGCGCTTCAAGATTGAGCCTGGGCCGATAATCGGGCAAATGCTGGAGTCTATTGCTGAGCGACAGGCTGATGGACTACTACAATCTAAAGAAGAAGCTTTCTGGTTTATTGAGGAAGAATTTGGCATTAAACGTAATTAATGTATTAATAAGAAATGCCCTAGATTGGGAAAATTGATATGATATTCTTTTGAAAGCTGTAAGTGAAAGATGTAAATTTGTGCAGATATCACTTAGGGATGGTGATACATATGTCAACAGAAGAAATAGGGACATCTCCTGGTCAGGTTCCTGAGCAGGCCAACATTGGTGTATTGCTCGTTCATGGTTTGAATGGTGGGAGGGGTGATATGGAGGAACTGGCTGCTTTTCTTGCGGCTCATGGCTTATTGACTGAGAATATGCTCTTGCCTGGGCATGGTACGGATGTATGGGATATGCTACCGATTGGCTGGCCAGAATGGGCACAGGCTGTACGGAGCGAATTGCAACAGCTCAAGAAGCGTTGTGCGCAAATCTTTCTGGTTGGGCACTCGCTGGGTGGTGCGCTCTGCTTGCATGCCGCTGTGCATGAGGAGATCAATGGTGTGGTAGCAATGTGCCCACCACTTGCTCTACGTTCGTGGATGTTGCCCGCCGTGCGATTGGCAAAATGCTTTACTCCTCTAGTCCCAACGCTACGTGAAGACATACGTGATCCTGTTGCACGCCGTCTTTATGCTCGCAAGGTCTATCGCTGGACACCTATGGCTCCAGTAGAGAGTATGCTACAATATTTGCCACGTTTATACGACGAGTTACCTGCTCTGAGTTCGCCAGTGCTTATCATGAATGCTACGCATGATCATGTTGTTCCAGCGCGAGATGGGCAGACCATTTACCAACTGGTGGGTTCACGGGATAAAGAACTTATGACCTTGCGTCGCTCATATCACGTCATCATGAAAGATTG
>CBJMBI010000089.1:0-10902 GCA_966427955.1 uncultured Ktedonobacterales bacterium | reverse complement strand
AAATTTACAACTACTAATAAATCTACCCTATCTACTCGGTTTTTAGTAGTCGGAAAGAGGGACAATTATGTTAAAAGAGGCTTTACATTTCAATATATGTATATTTTCTCTACTTTTAAAGAGTAGGCATAGCTATTATGCCTATCAAGTAGAATCTATCTTTATTTGTAGATATGACAGCGTATGTAGCTAGGGAGGATAAGAGGAAGGTCAAGCCAGGAAAGGGAAAGGAGGGTCCCTTTTTCTAGGTCCTTCTGAATAGCCCCAAAGAAAGATAAAAGCTGCCACAATGACAGCTTTTATCTTTTCAATTATATTACGCTTCAGCTATAGCTTTCTCTTTTTTGCGCTTGCGGGATGATGTATCGCCATTAGCAGAAGCCTTTTCACCTTGCACAGTAGAGAGTTCGAGAGCTGCATTGAGGACCTGGCGAATATCACTCGCAAAGACAAAACTCATCTGGTCACGTAATTCTTTAGGCAGATCTTCCTCTAGGTCCGGTTGGTTCTTCTCTGGCAGGATGATGGTGCGGATGCCTGAGCGATAAGCGGCCAGAACTTTCTCTTTAATGCCTCCAACCGGCATAACTTTGCCTCGTAGGGTGATCTCGCCGGTCATGGCAACATCAGAGCGCACTTGGCGACCGCTGGCAAGTGAGACCAGCACACTGACCATAGTCACACCAGCTGATGGACCATCCTTGGGAATAGCTCCTGCCGGCACATGGATATGCACATTCTGGCCTGCGAAAACATTTTTGGAGAGACCCAACTTCTCCGCATTGGAACGTACATAGCTAAGTGCTGCCATCGCAGACTCTTTCATCACATCGCCCAGTTGCCCGGTGAGGATCAGCCGCTCTTCCTTGCTGGGCATAATTGCAGCTTCGATGAAGATAATCTCACCGCCAACGGGAGTCCATACCATACCAGTCGCAATGCCGGGACGATCGATACGTTCAGCCGCCTCTTCAAAGAAACGCTGACGTCCCAAGTACTCGGGTACCTGATCGGCAGTGATGTGAATCGGCGTAGTACGACCTTCAGAGACTTGACGTGCTACTTTTCGGCAGAGAGAGCCAATCTGGCGTTCCAGATTACGCACTCCAGCTTCGCGTGTATAGTCACGAGCGATACGTCTGAGCACATCATCATCAAAGATCAGTTCGTCCTTATTCAAACCGTTGGCTTCAAGCTGCTTGGGTAGCAGGTAATTGCGGGCAATATGGATCTTCTGCTCTTCAGTGTAGCCTGAGAGTTCCAGAATCTCCATACGGTCACGCAATGGAGCTGGGATAGGTTCCAGGGCATTTGCGGTTGCAATAAACATCACATTGGAGAGATCAAAAGCCAAGTCTAGGTAATTATCACGGAAATTGTAATTTTGTTCGGGATCTAGCACCTCTAGCAAGGCGGATGAAGGATCGCCACGCCAATCAGCACCAACTTTATCGACCTCATCCAGCATAATCACCGGATCATTAGTCTCAACACGGCGCAATGTCTGAATAATACGTCCTGGCATTGCACCGATGTATGTGCGGCGATGTCCACGAATTTCAGCCTCATCTCTAATGCCACCAAGGGACATACGCGCAAACTTGCGACCAAGTGCACGAGCAATAGACTGGCCTAGCGACGTTTTACCAACCCCGGGAGGACCGACAAAACAGAGAATTGGCTCGCGATTGAAAGATCGTCTCTCTTCCATGTTTGGGAGTGGCTGTGTACGAATGACCTCATCCGTTTCAGAAGTCTCTTCAGCAGAGGCCTCCTCACGATTACGTTCAAGCTGTTCTGCTTGGCGCTCCTCTTTTAATCGTCTAACTGCCAGATATTCTAGAATACGATCTTTGATTTTTTCCAGATCATAGTGATCTTGGTCGAGGACCTCTCGGGCATGTGCCATGTCGATTCCGCCGCCGCTACTTTTACTCCATGGAAGCGAAACCAGTAGCTCGATATAAGTGCGAATAATGCTGTATTCCGGCGAGACCGTTGGCAACTTCTCCAAGCGAGCTAGTTCGCGAGTAGCTTCTTTGTGTGCCTCCTCTGGCATTTTAGCTTCTTCGATTTTTCGGAGCAGTTCATTGATGGTCGCTTGCTCTTCACTCTCCTCGCCCAATTCACGCTGGATAGCTTTGAGCTGTTCACGCAGCAGATATTCGCGCTGCATTTTGCCCATCTCTTCCTGTGCACTGGTCTGGATTTTTTTGCCCAACTCAAGGATTTCCAGTTCATGTGCTAGGAACGTGCTTAGACGTTTCAGCTTTTCATGTACTGAATCAAGTTCCAGCAGAGTTTGGCGCAAATCCATGTCCATCTGCACAAAAGTGGCAATTACATAAACGACTTGGCGAGGTTCCTCTAAATTTAATGTTGCGGCAGCTACGCCTTCGGGAACATTCTGTACGAGGGCTACAAGGCGCTGAAAATAGCTGATCACATTGCGTTTGATTGCCTCGGTTTCATTATCAGCCTCTTGGATGTCAGGCTTTAACGAGACATGACCCATGAGGTAAGGCTTTTCCTCAGTTATCTCATCGATCGAGACCCGCTCCAAGCCTTGCACAGCAATCTGTACCGTTCCATCTGGCATACGGAACATACGGCCGACACGAGAAACCGTGCCAATTTTGAAGATATCATTTGGACCCGCATGATCAGTTTCTGGCGATTTCTGAGCTACTAGCACCACCAGACGATTACTGCGCATTACATCATCAACTAAGCTAATATGGCTGTCTTGACCAAAAGCTAGTGGTTGAACCGAAAAAGGATAGATGACGGTGTCCTTCAACGGCAATATCGGAAGAATTTCAGGAATGCTCAGTTCATCTTTGTCATTGTTGCGCTTGTTATGGGATTCATGATTGTTTTCTTCATTCTTATTCTGAAGCTGGCTATGATTTTTCTGATTGTCTTGCTTATCCTCAACAGCCGACGTCAATGACTGATGATCATCCTTTTGCTCAGCATTATCTGTTTCTTCCAATGGAAGAATGGCACTCAGGTCTTCCCCCATCTCAGCCTCGCCACTATGGGACTCAAGAGGAGAAATTTCACTCTCTTGCTTAACATCAGAACTAGTCTCAGTCTTCAGATTTTCATCATTATTGACAACAGAGTGATACTGTTCCTGCTGCTCTTCCTGATTACTATGACGATCAGTATAGTTCTTCTCCATAAAATCTTCTCTGCACATTTTATATATTACTCTAGCGAACCAGCATGATGAATATGTACATGTTCAGGCTGGTTCGAAGGTAATTTTGGTAGATCTACGAAGAGCATGCCATTTATGTAACGTGCAGTCACGGCATCGTGCATGATTGGAGCTAAGAGAAAGACCTCGACACGAAAAGGACCATAGCGAATTTGTGCTTCGTGATAATTCAAGGCTTCCTGGGATTCCTGATAGTCATGCCGCTCTCCGCTAATCACCAGGGCATCTTCGTAAAGGGTCACCTCGATGTCTTCCTCTTCCATACCAGCAAGTTCGACCTTGACTCTGATCATCTTGGGCGATTCCAAAATATCAGCCAAGGGTCGCCAAGTCGTTGATGGTTGTAAGATCGATACTTGACTTTGACGTAAGGCATCATTCAAGAGTTGACGATAATGCAGCTCCAGTTGTTTTTGTGAGCCTTCCCGATAACGATAGGCCACATACCGATAGTGCATCTGCATGTTTCAATCCCTAGCCAGATGGTTAACTGGCTGCTGCTCGTTAAGAACGCTGTTTGCTCGTTAAGATAGGGTATTGGTCATACATGCCAACCCTCCTCAGAGAGAAAACAGCGAAAGGAAAAAGGCATGTTCGAGGCGAAGTGCTCATATGCCAAGTAGCTTTTGCCGTGAATTCTATATTATAAGAGAAGTATTATCTACGCAAGAGGGAGGTCCTTCTCACCAGCAATAAGAGCTTTCTGACACTCTGGGCAGATATACTCGAACTCGGAATTGCTGTCTGAAAGTACATCACTCTTAATCACACGAGCATAGCGTAGGCGTGTAGCTTTGCCACATCTCACACAATTAACGTACGTTTCTGAGATGGCAGTTCGTCTGGTTCCAAGGACATCTTCCTGCATAACTGGCACCTTTCTTGGTTACCTGTTTAAAAAAAACCAGCTAAAACTTGAAATATCCTATATCTAGGTATATGGAACAAATGCCAAAGAGTACACCAGAGGCCTTTTCACGAGGCCTGATCTCTTTGATTATGGCATGCCGACTATAAAATTGCAAGTAAGTATTACTCTGTATCGGTGACTTATAGAAAGCCTTAATAGTCTCTTCATTATGTTTGACGAGTTCTTGCCAATGTGCTACTATGTTTCTATATTCCTCTTTGTGCTACTAGGTGTATAGTTTGGAGTGCACTTTGAGCTGCAGAGATACAGTGTCAATCATCTTTACAATAGCGGAGACAAAGGCCACTATCACCTGGCGGCAAATCTGTGTGGGTTTGAATGTTCCCACACAAAAACGCCCTCCCAGCATCGGGGCATATCACGAAAGGAGGGGCGGCGTTTCCATTTGCTTGCTCGCGAGGTAGTTTGCTTGCTTGCAAGGTACCCTAAACTTCAGGCAGAGGGGTATTTACGCCGCAGTTCTGATGATCATACAAACGATCAAAGCTTGGTTAAATAAACTGTTCGCGTGGTGGCCCTGGAAGAGGGTTCCTACGCTCGAATATCCTCAGGTTGTCAGCCAGATGAGCAAGGGCGTAACGCAGGAACAAAAGTGGCGGGCGGCGCGAGAGGGGCCAATGCCTCAGTCAGGCGTAAGGTCTGTTGTCGTTGAACATGGGGCAGGATCAAACAGTCTAGAATTCCAACCCCACTCTTTAGTTGGCGATGAATTATCTGAATGTCTGTTTCCCCCGGCAAAGCATGATGAACAGCTCACTATTCTTCGTCCCTTGTCTGGCATAACAGGGAAAGATATGGATATCTTGCCAGAAAGTGTCCAAATACCAGAGTTTGAATATGAACAACAATTAGGGTTTTTGCGGTATTTGGTTCAGCAAGGCGTCATCAACGAGGGTTTTGCAGAAGGACAGGTTCCCGCACAATATCAACCTAAACAGTAAGACTAGTCTGAGCATCTGGCTGGAATGGAAGCTGGATAGGTGGCTCCTGATTGGCTTTTTGGAGCAGGCGGCAACGTACTAGTTGGAATGCTCACGCTATCTGTGGCTGAGAGTAAACGGCATCTCTATGAAGTAGACGTGTCAGGTCTGACTGTAGATACCTGTGCTCCTGATATTCTTTTGCTCAAGGTATAGCCATGAGAGGGGATCCAAAAATGGAGAAACACACTACCTAGGATAAGGCCTAGAACAGCGCTGTGTCAGGACGAAAATTCCACCCATGAAGAAATATGGCCATTACTAGAGTGCAATGAAACTAAAAATCTTCTGTTGCAAACTCGCTTAGTTGCAAAACAATACGGCAAAAGTGTAGCATAGCAGAAGCAGACTCTAAGTAGGCTTCATCGCTAGAAGCTGTCACCAATTGCCGTGTAGCGGGTAAGCGACGACGTAAAGCACGTAACACTACCATGACATCTTCTTTCAGGGAGGTATCGAGATCGCCACGTTGCATGAGGAGGATAACTTGACTCACGATAGAATCAACCTCGCGACGCATCATATCTAAATCATTGATCCAGCTATCCTCATCACTCTCATTCTCTTCGCTCCAGAACAAATCCGTAAATTGCTCTCGTCGTTTGATATCACCATGAAGCGGCTTGCGAAGTTGGAGGTGAGCCTGAGGTTCTTCTTGCTTTACGCCTAGCTCATTTAGTAGCACAGCTAGCTCCTCTTCCCAGCCTGCCATAAGAGCACCTCCTTGTAAAACAACTGTGAATAGCGCATTGACTACGAGGTTGAAAATCTTATCTGAAGTGTAACACAGTGTTTCAGGCTTGTAAATGGCCCGAATGGCTATCGTTGGTGAGAGATCATAGGACTTTTTCACCACTCGTGTATGTTGGCCCCTCTTAATGGCTATTCATGTTGCACCAACTCCTTGTTAAAATTTTGGAATAGGTAAAGGTAAATAAGGTAAAACCTGAATAATAGATGAAACGATTATTCCTACCACCAGCAGAATGGTAAAAAGTGTTTCTAGTTTGAGTGTGAGATTCATTGCTAGGTGGAAACCCGTTGGTGCGTTTGTTCGTATGGCGCTAATGATGGCAATTATGAGTGTCGGCAATGTCCAAAAAGTCAGTAAGATCAGGTGAGGAGCTTGGGAAGGTAGACCTAGGTAGAGAATTATTCCGTAAGCTGCTAGTACTAGCAGAAGATAGAGAACCCGACTCGCAGGAAGTCCGACAATAGTTGCTAGGGTATGTTTACCAGCAAGTGCATCTCCTTCGATATCACGCATATTGTTGGTATGAACTATGGCTGTTGCTAGCAAGCCAACTGAAAGGCTATAAATGAATACGTTGGCTGAGAAATGTGGACCTACCTGCATGATATATGCATTTAGCGTTAGTATTGGTCCAAAAACAATAAAAACTATCAATTCTCCTAATCCCCTTGAGGAGAGGGAATAAGAAGTGGCACTATAGAAGAAGGCACATAGCGCTACAATCAAGCCGAAGAGATAGAGTAAGACATTGCCATTCAAAGCGAGGACGATGCCAATCACTGTTCCTAGGCCTAGTAGCAGAAGTCCCATTTCCAGTACGCGTAGAGGTTTGATATGTCCTGGTTGGATCAATCCACCAGGTCCAAGTACATTGCTGGTATCAATTCCATGTAGGAAGTCATAATAATCATTCACTAGATGCGCTCCTATCTGGAGCAGAAGTGCAACAACAATTGTACCTAGAAAATGAACCAGATGAAAAGACCCAAAGGGCATCTTTGGGGTCATTGTTGAGGTCCAGGCCAGAACACTTCCTAATAGTATTGGTGAGAGCGATAGTGGAAGATAGTTCAAGCGGATACCATTGAGCCAGATCTGTGCCCACTCTTTCAAGCTGTGTTGATGCTCAGTTGGTGAAACTACCAGTGGATTTGGGAGACTGACTGTGCGTGTTGAGGCGACTGAGTAAACTGAAATTTCTGGCTGTAGATTACTGATCGTCTGAAGCGAGGCGATAGGTATCGTTGGTACTTCTTCTGCCTGTACGAAATCGGCTGTCACAACCATGGTTGTGCTTACAGCTTTGGGCTGGGTAATTTCCTGTTCTACTGGTTTAGCATCAGCATTTGTGACGACTTCAAGATTATTTTGTTCTGTGCTTTGCATAGCCTTGGCAACTGTAACTTCCTGTTGTAGGTTAGCTTTCGTGTCAGGGACAACTTCAGCATTTTCTAGTTCTTCGCTTTGCATACGCCCCTCCTGGCGTAGTGATGAACAATTTGGCAATGTATCAGCAGAATTTCTATGCTGCTTGATTGGTAGGCCAATAAAGACATCTTATTCAAAAGGGTTTCAGCATCTGAAATAAAGATCTGGTAACTGTTGATAGTATACAAAGGCAAGAAAGCTAGTAATTTGGTAATCCTTACAGATAGCAAGAGGTTACTTAATGTGATTGATCGCTATCGGTAACTGTTCCAAGATTACTCTCAATGCTTCTCGTCGGTTTAATGTTGTTGAAGCTCTCTTTGCAATTGTAATAGGGAGTGCTGTAGCTGGGACTGGACAACAGCAGCTGTTAGATCTCCGCGTGTTTTTTCAAGAAGGCCTCGTGTCGCATCTGTTGATCGTCGCAATCCGGAGGTGATGGCATCGGGAAAGTCGACTGTAATCAGAATGGCGTAGATATCATCCATATAGTTCAAAAAAACTTCGCAGTTCTCAACAATGCCACGGCGTAACTGATCCAATACATAGCGACGTAATTCTCCAGTTGCCTCGGCCAGACCATTGAGGTAAGCCGCATAGCTAATGCCTAGTTCTTGCGGTGTTGGTAATGGCTGGTGTTGGACAAGAGCTGCAAAAGTTGCTGCTTCAGCATACTCTTTCTGCGCATCGTGTACGAAACCTGCATAATATATATCCTGGTGATCATGCAAGTCATTCCTCATCTCGGCAAGTAATGCGGCGGCTTGTGCCATCAACTGTGCAGCGGTAGTGAATTCCTGGCGATGGGTAGCCCGAATGCTATTGGCACAATAGCGAATAGCAATACGCGACTTGGGAAGTGCCTGTTCACGAGCTGCATGCTTGAGAGTGAAGTAATCTATAGCAGCACGGCCAATATTGTCTATCTGGTCAGGCATAACTGTACATCCTTTTATTTAATGACCATAGTGTATCATAATTGGAAGTTTAATGGCCATAGTGTAACCATAACTGTGAGTCTTTGTCCAGAATGCTACAATGGTACTTAGAGAGTATACTTTTGAGCACAACGAGGCGCTTACTTGGCGCTTCTTTTTTTATGTTAATGAAATAAAAGAGGTGATATGATGAATCAAGCATTAGATAGCAATCTTATTGATTTTGCCAACTATCCTACTGTAAAATGTCCTGTCCTTGCAAAACCAACTGTGGAGCAAGCTGTACAACAGCTAACGCCTAAGCGACAGGAGGAAGAGAACTCTTTGCAGTTGTCTATTCAGGAGCCCTGTTATCCAGTATTCTCCTTAGTTCCATGTGTGGTGTTTCTTTCTGTCTTTATGCCTTTGTTTCTTTTTGTAGCAATACACGCAAATAACATCATTTACGTATTTGCGATGTTAATGGGAAAAATCACGGCGATGCACTAGAAGCTCAGGCTGTCTCATTTAGCATTACATAGATTGTTTCCTGTAAGAGCACTTAATGCATTAAGTGCTCTTACAGTTACGCAATGAGTTTTTCCACTGTATGTAAAAACTCATCAATTTCAAAAGGCTTTTGGAAGCCGACGATCCCTCGTTGTTTGACCTCATCTATTGGTAAGATGGCGCTAATCATCACTACGGGAATATTGCGAAGCTGCTTCTCTGCAGCAATGCAGTCGTAGAGCGTCAATCCATTCATTCGAGGGAGCATATAATCCAGCAAGATTAGATTAGGCTTAACATGCTGAAGGAATTTCCAGGCAGTCTGTCCATCAGAAGTGGCATATATACGGTATGGAGTTTCTTGTCTGAAGAGTTGATAGAGCATTGATCCATGTGAGTGGTCATCTTCGACCAACAGGATCAGCTTCTGTTCAGTTTCTAGAGACAGTTGTGATTTGTCTGGATGCTCATCGATAGGCAATTCAGATGACAAGCCTGCTTGGGCGAGACGGGCGGTTAATCCAGACCGTAGTCGAATCTCCACCTTGTCTGATGTGGTTAGATACCAGCCCTTGGCATCTTTACTGAGTTGTCCAGCAATCCAATGTCCCATGATGCGGACCTCTACCCGTTCCCTCTGGCGTAGAGCAAGTCCGTTGAGTTCAAGAAGCTTCTGTTCTTGGTGATAAATGAGTGTTCCAGAAGACATAGACCAGCAACGACCTCTCCTTTGCTCTAGAAATAGTCAGGTTCTTTACTTGCGCGAGGCTGTTATCTAACGTACCTCTAAAGGTAACACGTGATAACACCCTGTAGAGTTTCAATCCTTTTGAGCATTCATTGTAAGAAGGCTGGTCCAGAAGTATAGAAAGGAGCCTAGAATTGTTCTTCGGGTTCCTGACCTTGCACTTCCTTCCACAAGGCACGGACAACGCGAGTACAGATTTCATAACTAAAGCCACGGCGTTGCAAGAATGGGCCAAGGCGAGCGCAAAAAGTCTTGAAATCCATTTCAGGTTGGTGTGCAAGTAGGGCTGCTTTTTTGCGTCCAGCACGTAATGCATACTCTTCATCTCGCTGATCATTGACCAGTTCATCGATAAGCTCGCGCTTGACACCTTTCATACGTAACTCATTTTTCAGTGCCTGTGCTCCTTTAGGATGAGAGCGTTCGCGTGACTCGATCCAGAATTCGGTGAAGGACTGATCATTGATCAGGCCAAGGTCGTCTAGGCGTTGCATGACTGTCTCGATTAGCTCTGGCGGCGTCTCTTTCTTATGCAGGTAACGGCGCACCTCTTCGCGACTGCGTGGGCGAAACGAGAGGTAATTCAGGACACGGTTGGTTGCCTGTTGCAAAGCCTCTTCCTGGTGCAACTGCTCTAGTTGGTTGGATAAGAGATCCTGTCCAACTCGCAGTCCCATCTGGAGAACAATGATGGCACTGGCGGCCAGCAAGAACTGGTCATCAACGAAGATGTTAATGCGATCCTGGTTATTTGCTTGTCTTTGTAATGCTGTGATACGCATCGACGATGACCACTGTCTAGTCTAGATTTTCTGAACAAAACTATCCATTTTTTTGTTCAGAAAATCATCAAAAGTCTTACTGGTTTTGTCATCTTTCCATTGAGGAAAAGTGAGATTGGGGAGAATTTTTATAATACTATTACTCTTTCTATCTATACTCTTTGCATCTCTCCTTTTTTCATCATTTTTTCTATCATGCCAGTTACATTAGGCCACGTCCACGTAATCGTGTGATTTCTTGCAAGTCCTTCTGGAAGAGGACTTTGGCAGTTTGCGCCATCAATATAAACACCGAATAAGGGAATATTCTGCTGTTTAGCTAATTTGATTTCTCTTACAACACCTGTTGATCTTTCTGTGTATCTTCCCACTAATACGATAACCATATCGCATTTGCTAATTTTATCTTTGACAATCTCTTCCCGTCTATTCGGTTCAAATGCTTCTACTGATGAGCAATCTACAATCTCCCAAGGAGTGCTAGGGTGTTTTCCTTGACCCACAAAGATGTTTTTGTGTTCTTGATTGTGCTCAAGATCAAAGCTAACGAATACTCGTGGAACTGTCATAGTTACCCTCCTGTTTGCGATCATGCAAAAGATAGACACGACACGGTGTCTTGAACT
>CBJMBI010000088.1:0-10940 GCA_966427955.1 uncultured Ktedonobacterales bacterium | reverse complement strand
CCACCACCACCAGCTCCAACACCAATACCTGTGGTACCAACGCCGACGCCAACGCCAGTACCGCAAACAGTACTTACTTATAGTTATCAGGCATTCAACCAATATACCAATCTGACAACTGAAGGAACGCTCGACTGGAGGCAATGGGGCTTTGATAAAGCCACCGATGTCAACCATAAGGCTGGTGTGAGCCCACTGATTAGCGACTTCGTACTCCAAGGGAATGGCAATATCGGGAGTGATCATGTCAATCCCATAAATTTTACGTGGTCTGATGGTACCCCCATCAAAAGTCTAGCGAAGAGTAGAGGAGCCGTCTATGTAGCTGGCCTCAACAATGGTTTTCGTATCACCGTTCCTGCAAGTACAGTGACCAGAACACTGAAGCTCTATGTCGGAGCTTGTCTAGCACGAGGATTGTTTACTGCATCTTTGAACGGAATAACACGTATAGATGGATCGCTTGACATGACGCACGATCCAAAAAAATATGCTTATAATGCTCTCTATACTATTAAATTCAGTTCAAATATGCCTAACCAGCAACTTGTCATTACTTTCACTGAAATGAACAGTAATGGAAATGCAGGGTATGTATTGCTAGAGGCAGCTGCTCTCCAGTAATCATGCACCTTTAATAATTCTCAATATTCACCGGAATTACATTTGGATAGGAGAAACTGAACAGGATATTGATCCTGATTGCTTTGACTTGAAAAAAGATTCCTTTTAAATCGTTGTTACATCTATAACCTTTCTGGAAACTAGACAGAGGAGTGCAACGTATAACAAAGAGAAGACTCTTCCTTAATTACTGAGTGCAGTTGATAGAAATCAGATACCTCAACGTCGAGATATGATTTTTTCTGAAGCGAAAAACTACTTAAAGAACAACAGAATACGTGGACCTTTTAGACGTTCATATTGCATGGTAGCTCTTCAAGTAAAGGATTATTGCAATGAAAGCAATATTTAATAGTCAAACAGGCATTTCACCGAGCATTCCTCGTAGTCTGCATATCATTCCTCCTCCCCAATCTAGTCCGGACTTTATTCATACGATGGAAGTTATTATACACAGCTTAGTACTCGATACACAACATCCAGTGGCTTTAGAGATAGCTGGTGCTGCCAATAAATCTAGTTTTATCGTTCGTGCAACAACGCAGGCGGCTCTTGATCATGTCGAGGTACTGCTACGTGCAGAGTACCCACAAATCGAGATTCGGCCTCTGCCAGAGGAAGAAGATCCTTTCCGTCTTGATTCCCAGGAAGCTGTCTCTGCAGTAGAAATCGTAACAGAAGAGGAAAAGAGAGCATCTGATACATCTGTACGCTTCTCTCAGGAGGAAAGAGATCCTCTGTTGGGGCTACTTACCGTGCTAAGTAAGCTGCCAGATCAAACACGAGCCATCATTCAGATCGCACTAGCTCCTACGTCATCTACTATGATGACTACAGGGAACCTAGGTAACTCAGGCATTCTGAGTCTGACAGATAAATTACATATGACAGATAAGTTACCTATTGCAGGAGTACTAGGAAAAGTAGGGAAACTAGGAAGCACTAGTAAGCTAGGTAGTTCCATAGCAAATGCCTTTCTCTCATCTCGTCGGGGCGCTTCAATACTTGCCATCATTAATATGGCTATCATTGGCTTCCTCTGTCCATTAGCGAGTCCTTGGCTTCCTAACTGGCTATGGGATGATATGGGAGCATTTATTCTCTGGGGACAGCTTCCTAGTCTCGCAGGTGATCAAATCGCGCAACTCATCTGGTATTTGCTAGTCTTGCTAGCTATAGAAGTCCTCTTCCTTTATGTGAGTGCCAAGGTCATACGACGATTTTTGATGCAGGTACCACCCCAAGATAATCAAGTTGTTGATATAAATTCGGTATATCGCACACGTATACGCTTCTATGTGATCGGGCCAAGATCCTCGGATGAGGTGACAAACTCATTGCTTCCGTCTATTCTCACGCAAATTCGATCTAATGGTGAAAAGAGCCGAGAGGAAATACTTCTGCGTATTATCGCTAGTTATCGTCAATTTCATGCTATATATGGTATCGCATTTACAACTAAAAAAATTCCTTCAATGACCGCACAACTTTTACTTAGCCGTGAAATAGGCAGGCCCAATCATGGGTGGCAACAAGGGTTACTTCAATCAGATCATGTGGTAAGCCACTATGTACTGGCAATCTTGTGGCATCTCCCACAAGTTCAGAAAACCAAAACACTAAAGATTATAGAAGAACATAAAACACATATATTGCCACTATTGCCTGAAATTGTTGATAAAGGAGCCTCCGATGCTCCCTCGGGAAACTTAGAACATGATGGTAGCCGTCTTCCGTTTCAACTTCCAGCATCCTTTCTCCATGATCACACGCTCATTGTTGGCAAATCGGTAGAGGGCAAGAGTGCCTTCATAGGACATCTTGCACATTCTACCATGGCACAGGGGGGATTCATTCTGATTGACCCCTATGGCGATCTCTGTGAAGATGCCCTAAAAATCGTGCCACGGGATCGAGTAGAAGACGTTGTCTTAGTCGATCTATCAGATAGCGTAGCATCAATTGGCTTCAATCCGCTTGATGTAACATTGAGTCATGGATGCGACAAAATCATCTCCACCCTCTTGAAAATGCTGGCACATATCTGGGTTATCAGTTGGGGAGCTGAAATAGAAGATATCTTCAAAATGAGCCTTCAAACTCTTTTTGAAGCAAATAAAATAATAGTAGCTCGTGATCCACAAGACGGACCTAAACAGCAATACACGTTGCTTGATGTGTCACCTCTTCTCACCAATGCCAAGTTCTGTCACACGGTATTACAATTTGTCCAGAACGACTCCCTCTACCACTGGTGGCGTGAGTACTACAAGCCGCTTTCTTTTGCCCAACAGCAAGACGTCATTCATCCACTGATCACCAAAGTTGCAAAATTTGAAAGCACCAGTGCTCGGCGTATAATCGGACAAGGTGCATCCACTCTCAATTTTGCCCAAATGATCACAGAGAGGAAAATCATCCTCATTAAGCTTGCTAAAAACATAGTGGGAGACGATATAGCCTCTCTCATTGGAGCAACTGTCCTGGAGCTTATCCAGCTAACTCTCCAAGAACAGGATCTAAAAGTAGTGAGCCAAGATGACCGGGCACGTCTATTGATCATGATTGATGAATTTGAAATGCTCTTAGGGACCGATTATGAAATGCTTGCTGAACTCCAGAAGTACGGTGCTGCTTGCTTCCTGAGCTGTCAATCACTCAAACGTATCCAAAAATTGAACCCGCTTCTGCTATCAACGGTGCAGGCAAATGTCAAGCAGCTCGTAGCCTTCCAGATGTCAGTACGGGATGTTGAAATACTTCATAAAGAACTTGGCATCGAGCACGATGATCTCACCCATCTTGACATGCATAGCTGTTACATCGCAATGCTAGCTGCAGACCGACATCAGTCAACGATTTCCCTCAAAGCAATATCTCCGCCAGAAGCAGATGCGACCTTGGCAGAAGGTATCCGGACACGATGCCGGGTCCGCTATACGTATCCTGTAGATGAAGTTGATGCTATGTTAAAAGCTGCAAGGGCTCGCTCCTCCGTTCGTCGCACCTCTCTCCCCAGAGAAAGAAAAAACAGGTTAAGTGAGCAGGCCCTTGGAGCGTCCTCCAATGAAGTGCCTCCTTCAAACGAATCACCCTTCATACAGGAAAATTAGAGATGAATTGTATTCTTGACAGAGATTATTCCTCCAAGCAATAACTTGCTCAAGAATCAGGAGTCTGCATCGATCCAGTCCTCAACTTCCCAGCCATGTCGTTCATTTGGCAGTAGTTTGGGAGATGGGCTCGTGTTCTGAAGGATCACTGTGTCGTGATGAATTTCAGGCGTTTGTACTTCTGAGTTCATTTCCTTGATGAGCTTATAACCGACATCCACTTCGACAATATAATTGGAATAGTGGGGAGTGATATAGTGCAGGGTGGGTTGCTGAACAGTAGCTTGCTGACTTTGCTGATGCTGTTGAATACCTTTTTGCCAAATACTAAGCATATGCAGATGGATATTATGTGTATCCTCAGCTCCTCCCAGATAAAAAAGTTTCTTTGCGTGTGCTGAAAGCATATGTGTGGGGATTTGCAGTGACGCTGGCTTACTGTAATCAAAGGTATGATAGTCATGAACAAACTGTGCAGCACATGCCTCTGCATATTTAGCATCATCATCTGTAAAACCATAATTGTACCAACCAGCTGGTACAGTAGAAGTGGGAGTGGGAGTAGGTGTCGGAGTGGGATTAGGAGTAGGTGTAGGTGGTGTTGGAGTTGGCTTAGTTGAGGCTTGAGAGCGAGTTGAATGGGTAAATGCCATTTCTGCATTGCTAGAAGGGGCTGAGATATCAAACGCAGTTTGGTTTTGGCTCATTTTTGAAGTAGGCTTTGTAGGAGTAGCAGATGGAGAAGCATGGGTAGTAGTAATTTGAGTAGTAGGAGTATTCGTAGATGAAGGTATGTTTAATGGTAAAGGAACATATTCTGATTGAAGCTGATTTGGGTCTGCGTCGCATACACCATCTGTATAGGTTGAGGTCGGTGTTGTAGTAATGTCTGAGCTTTGAGGAAGCTGATGCTGTGCCAACGAGAATGATCCTAGACTAGTAAGAGCAATAATACACAGTAGTGCCAAGAGCTTTGTTAAGTGCCAATGTTCTTGATGAAATGCATCTAAAATGTTAGGTAGCTTTGGCGAATTGTCGGACATGCTATTTCCCTTTTTTTCTAGCTCGATATTAAAGTGATCATCCTTACAATGCTGCTATCCTGCTCTATTTTTCAGGCAAGAGCCTACCCATATGATTCTGCGCCTCAGGACCGGATAAAGCAATATTGCTTCGGCCATCTTCCAAGGACAGATCATCATGTTCATCATCAGGTAAATACAATGCATCGGCAGCATTACGCCAATCCTCAGCAATAGTCACGATCGAATTGATACTTTCAGCCGTCTTAATAACAGTCGTACTAGATTGGTGAAATTGTTGTGCAAAAGTGTAGAGATCTCCTATTGCTGACTCAGCAATAGTTGTAGTCTTCTGTGTAGCGTCTAGGATCTCCTCTAGCAATTGTTTCTGTCTTTGTAAGTTGTGAGCAAGCTGTTTCAAGAGCAAAGTAGTCCCCCCAGAGTTTGACACTGCTTGCTTTTCTTGGAGATGAGCATATGTCTCTTGTGCCAGATCTGAACTTGACTGAAGGGCACTACTCATACGTTGTATAAAGGCAACCAACTTTTCTACTGTAGCGGTCATCTGCGAGAGATGCAGCATCTGCGTTTCCGTAGATTGGGCTAGCTCTATAGATCGATCTAGTACATTGCGAGATGTGCTAATCACCCTATCGGAGGCATAGAGAGTCCATCTCGTGAACTGTACAAGTTTTTCGACGAGTGCATTGCAAAGATCAGCTACCATAATAATACTCTCATCCGAAGCCTCATCTGCAATAAACGATTGCACGCGTAGATCTCCATCAAGTGCCGGACTAAGATCATCAACAAGTTGTTCAAGTTGTTCATTTATTCGAGCGAGATTTTTGCTTGATTGGTCAGGACGGCGCGTTTGGACGGTAATTTCACGTGGTTCAGGTTTTTCTTTGGGAGAACGGGTTGTAACTTGATGGTAATCAAAGAGACTATTAAGAGTGCTGGCAAGCAGTGTAAGGTGGTCATCTCCTGGCATAGAGACACGCACATCATGCTTGCCCTTAATAAATTCTTGGCAGGCAGTAATGAGATCAGTGAGTTGTTCATCCATTGAATGCTGCAATCTTAAGATAATAGAACGTTCACCAAAGAAGACAGCTATGGCACAGGCTAGGACGTCGAGCGTAAAGAAGATATAATTAAAATTTACTGCTGTGCCTGCTACTCCTACGATAAGGATGGCAGCTGCAGGCACAACTGACGCAATGAGTATCTCGAGTTGCATTAGTTGTTTACGTGTAAGATTTTCGCTCAACTTCGTAGCTGCTTTGGTTGCCATTGATGAAATTCTCCTTAGTTTAAGGTGAGTTCGATCTTATAAATTGATATCATCAAGTAAGTTACATGGTCTTGGAAGTATGTTCAGAGTATGCTATAGAGATGACTCTTTGTCAAATAATGCATTTAGTAAGATTTTTGGTGGCATGATTTTGAGGCATCTTGTAGTAGCTCTGTCTTTATCATTTGCTTAGGGATGCTTGTAATTTCCTCATCATTAAATGTAACTCCTGTGCCATGGCTGCGATATCTGTGTTGCTAGTTGGTACTGCTGATTTTTCATCCATATTCGGTCGTTTGTCACTTCTCTGAGTGCCTTTTGTTGGAGAGGAGAGAGGTGGCCTTGGATCTGCTATTGGTTCACTAGTCAAGAACCCTCGTACAGAACGCGGAGATTTTTTCTTAAGGCCCGGTCCAATGGGTTCATCCGCCGGCCTATTTTTTTTCAAGGAGTAAGAAGGCAGAGCTACAGTGGGAGGGATTATCCGATCATTAGAGATTGGCTGCTTCTTCTCAGACAAATCTTCTTGAGAATGGGTAGTCGAAGCTGTTGGCAGATCGGTGTCGAGCTGCAAATCATCCTTGAGTACTTTGCTGGTTGGTGATGCAAGCAAGGCGCGTGTTTGCTCACCCTCTGTTAATAAAGGAACGTGTTTTACTCTATATATGCGCTCTTCGATCACATGTGAGAATGTAGTGATCAGTTCGCTAGGAGTTTGGAAGCGATAGTTCAGATTGCGATGCAAGGCACGATTTACAACAAGCTCCAGTGCTACAGGAAGCTCTGGGGCAATGCCATGCAGTGATGGTAAAAGTGCCTGGATATGTTTATGGGCAACTTCTAAGTAGTCTTTTCCAGTAAATGGTGCTTGCCCACTGAGCATCTCAAAAAGGATAACTCCTAGGGAGTAAACGTCCGAGCGTGGGTCAGGCTCGGCACCTCTCACCACTTCGGGGGCCAGATATTCTGGTACGCCTAAGTAGCCTCCGGCAATATTTTTCAGATGGTCAAAAGAAGAGGTATTGATTGTCTCCTCTTCTAGGCCAGCCAAACACAGGATCTGCGGGAGGTTTAATCCAGTAATTTGTGGTGGAGCATCTTTTTGGAATAAGACATTTGCTGGACTAAAAAACTGGTAGACTAGTCCCTGGCTATGGATGTAGCTGAGCGCAGCTGCAATAGGTTCAAGAAGCTCCAATGCCTCTGATGGGCTCCAGCGTTTCTTCTTCTTGAGGCGTTCAGCCAGAGTTTGTCCTGTTACATCAGGCATGACTAGGTAGGGAAGTCCATCCTCCTCACCGTATCCATAGAGCGGAAAAAGTGAAGGATAGCGTAATTGGACAACCTTATTAGCCTCATGTAAAAATCTTTCCAGAAATCGTTTTCGTGCCTGTGTGGAGAATGTCTCAGGAATATGCACAAGCGTCATGATGACTTCGGGTATCTGCCAGAGTTCTTCAGTTCGAGCACGGTACAGCGATGTCGTTTTGCCATATCCGAGTAACTCCTCTAAGCAGTATCCACGAATCATAAACCTTATGTGAGAATCGGCAGGCTTCTGCATGAATACTGAGTTTCCTTTCTCATTACCCGTCTCCTTGTTCTTCATAAAACTTAACAAGAATAGTATGAGGGTGATTCACATGCTTAGGTAGGGGGATAGAGGGACAAAATACCGATAGGGACAGAACCAATCGATTATCTTCTCACAGGCTAAGGGGTAAGAAGCCATTTTTTGATTGCCAACTACATCAGTTTTCTCGGGGCTAATGCTTTGGCAACTCACTGTATGAGCTGATGCTCTTCATTGATTATACTGCCTTAGTATGTTTCTGTCAAATTGTACTTCTTTCCTCCTAGGAAATGACTCCCAACTTTACGAATTTAATTGGACACGGATGGTATCATTGGTAGGGAATGTTGTGTCTTTACGCGAGGAACCTAGGCCAAAAAACTATGGAAGATCAGTTTCTTTCTCATGCCGGAATGTAGGGGTAGTCGCAGGTGGCAAACTGATGAATGTAACAGAAGTTCTACGGAGAATCTTTAGCCAGCCCCAGGGCAATGATGAGTCTATGGTTACGCCAGAAAGGCTCAACTTTGTGTTGCAGC
The DNA here is from genome assembly GCA_966427955.1 of uncultured Ktedonobacterales bacterium. Lineage (GTDB taxonomy): Bacteria > Chloroflexota > Ktedonobacteria > Ktedonobacterales > Ktedonobacteraceae > DASYAN01. The sequence continues at coordinate 2,772 of CBJMBI010000088.1, read as the reverse complement.
AGTTGTCTGAATACCGCAATGAGGTAATGAGTTCTCCAGATTATCATGCTGGTTTCGTTCCTTCTAAGTCTGGTCTGCTCAAGGAGCCCAAAGTTTTGTGGGCGTATGAGTTGGTCACTAGTCTGACGAGCAAGATTGAATTTATTACTGAACTACTCAAGACTCCAGGTCAGATTAGTGAACAAAGGCTTGAGCGTGTGCTGAGAGCATTGTTTTGGCACTATGATGCAATTGTTCCAGATAACAAGTTAGATGATACTCGTTACTATGAATTGCTTGATAGCCTCAATAATCGCATTCAGGTTGTTACACTATTACTGCAAATACCTCGCAGTCGCATTACAGAAGTACTGATGATTATTACATATTATCATGCTGGTATTAAAAATATTGCAAGTAGTTTTTATCCTATCGTTCATAAGTGGATCAATAAATCTGAAGGAACTCTTAAGACTCTTCCTTTGCCGCCAGATGTGCTCTTTGGAGGCCAAAAACAGAGTTTTGAGATGCAAAGTGGGAGCTGGCTAGTATTAGATGGAAGCCGGAAACAGAGTTCTGTGATGCAAACTGGGAGCTTGCCTGCAATAGATGGTGTAGTTGATGGATCGGCTTAATTGTTGACTTGACTGATTTTTGATCAATTCTTGAAGTTTTTTTTATGATTCCATGGTAAGCTTCTTCTTGAGAAGAGCTTCTTATTATGCTGAAAAGCTGTTGTTTCCTAGTTATTTATGCCATCTGGTTCTGGACTAGGATGTAGACTTCTAGTAATAAGGAGTTTAGTCTTAGTTAGGTAGGTAGATAGCTTTGCTCCCATATGTCTTCTGAATTGTACAAGTTAAGTGGATGTCTTTGGATGCTCTATATAAATAGGATGTGACAAATGAAAAAAAAGGGCTTTTTCATAGCTGGAGCACTTGCCTCCATTGTGGGATACTTTGGTTCTTACTCGGTCTGGAAGCGTCGTGTAATAAAGGACTTACAGACGGAAAGTCGTATAATTGAGACTGCTCTGGGTCCAGTTGAGTATTGTGTGAGAGGGCAAGGACCGGCGGTGTTAGTCGCACATGGTTCTCCTGGTGGTTATGACCAAGGTTTGGCTTTTGCTAAGCTAGTCGGCGGCCAGCAGACTTTTATTGCTGTTTCACGCCCAGGTTATTTGCGCACACCACTCGCTTCCGGTGAGACACCCACTGCCCAGGCCGATATGTATGCTGCTCTTCTCGATTCATTAGCTATCCAGCAAGCAACTGTTGTTGGGATATCAGGCGGAGGTCCGTCTGCTATTCAGTTTGCCTTGCGACATCCTACACGCTGTAGTGGTCTTGTCATGATTAGTGGTGTTGCACAAAGATATGTCGATTGGGAGTTGAAGCAGGCTCGACCACTTCTTATGCGATGGTTCAGACAGCTCTATGAGAAAATGATTACATTTGATCCACTCTTATATCTGCTGTTGCCTTTTACTAGGCTGCTTCCTGATGCATTCGCTACAGCAGATTTTTTGTGTTCTGTCACGCAGTATGATCTACGCAAGGCCGGCTATGAAAACGATATGGAGCAGTTTGCGGCAATTTCTGACTATTCATTAGAACACATTACTGTTCCTACCTTTGTGGTCCATGCTACAGGCGATAGTGAGGTTCCTTTCTCCCATGCTCAGGCGCTATCCAGCAGAGTTCCTAATGTAAAATTGCTAGCGGTTGCTGGAGGCAGTCATATGGCTTTCTATACACATGCGGCAACAGTTATGCCTGAATTGCGCTCTTTTCTGGGAAAAGTACGACTGTGTTTGGCTTGATTGATGGGCTTTTTCTACCCTGGGAAGTGGCAAGCTGTATAGTGATTGCTCTCTTTCTCTTTTAGAGGAGGTATAACTTCTCGACAGATGGCCTGGGCTTTCCAGCAGCGTGGGTGGAAACTGCACCCGCTGGGAGGTTTGACTGGGCTGGGGACGTCTCCTTCGAGGATGATACGCTTGCGTTGAGCTTCGATGGCAGGGTTTGGTACCGGAATGGCCGACAGTAATGCTTGTGTATAGGGATGCTGGGGCGTATTGTAGAGAGTTTTGCTCTTAGCAAGCTCTACTACTCGTCCAAGGTACATCACAGCTACGCGGTCGCTGATATGTTTAACTACCGAGAGGTTATGGGCAACAAAGAGATAGGTGAGGCCGAACTGTCCCTGGAGGTCTTGTAAGAGGTTCAGTATTTGGGCTTGGATTGAGACGTCCAGCGAGGAAACTGGCTCGTCTGCGATGAGAAATGAGGGACGTAAGGCTAGTGCACGTGCTATACCAATACGTTGTCTCTGCCCGCCGCTAAATTCATGGGCGAAACGATTAATATGTCGGGGGTTAATGCCAACAATTTCCATGAGGTGTGCAACTTCTTTCTGAATCTGTTTGGCGTTGCCCCGTTTAAAGTTCTCTAGAGGTTCGGCGATGATTTGTCCAATAGTGTAGCGTGGATCAAGCGAGCTAAATGGGTCCTGGAAGATCATTTGCATCTCGGCCCGTTTGCGGCGTACTTCTGTAGGAGATAACTTGGCGAGGTCTACGCCGTTTAGTTTGACGCTTCCTGCTGTTGGTTTAATCAATTGTAAGATGGCTCGCCCTGTTGTCGATTTACCACAGCCGCTTTCTCCCACGAGGCCTAGTGTTTCGCCACGACGAATGGATAAATCCACACCGTCGACTGCCTTGACATGCTCTATTGTTTGATTGAGCAAGCCTCCTTTGATGGGAAAATGAACTTTTAATCCTTTTACTTC
>CBJMBI010000087.1:0-10994 GCA_966427955.1 uncultured Ktedonobacterales bacterium | reverse complement strand
TTATCCTCTTGCCTTCAGTTTACCATATCCTCCTCTCGGGGTGACCCACTACCCTTGTTGGATTATTGCTCCTTAATCTCGCCAGGAATGACGCTGCTCGTGCTCGTCCAGCTTACTGGTTAGTGACTGGTATCCTGGCTTTTGTCAGTCTGTGTACTGATCGGACGCTGTGGGGCTGGAAGCTTGTCTCTGGTGTGTTAGGGGTTCTTGCGGGTCTGATCGTCTTACGGGATCCACTCTGGAGCGCGATCTTCGTCCCAACGGTGCTGGTGATCTTGCTGGCGATAGATGCACTCATCATCGGTGTGACGCAAGTCATTCATGCGTTCAGTGGTGGTGGTTGGGGTCTGGCTATCCTGGGCATCCTGAACATCATCTTCGGGCTGATTTTGCTGTTCAATCCACTCATTGGAGCACTTTTCCTGCCGATTCTTCTGGGCATTTTTGCGGTGATTGGGGGGAGCCTTGCGGCTATTCGTGCTTTTGTTTCACGTCATCAAGAAGTGCCTGCACAACCACCAGGGGCGTGGCCTGCTTGATACAAACGCATCGAAGAGTAATCTCAACAGAGAGAGACACTGCTCCAGGTTGGGGCATGGGAGTAATCATTCTCTCTGATCGACACCAAAATGAAAGAGTATGCAATCTTAGGAGGTAGGGGTATTAAGGAATATCAGGCCAGCGTTTTTGGAATCTTCCTACAATGGTGATTTTCCCCTCACACATCATATTCTGTTGAATATGCATCGGATGACAGTGTACTATTAGAAGTACATCGAAAATTGGTATGCTCCATCAAAAGTATTTGAACGTCATCTCCAAGGCGCTACAACGTCATCATTATGAACCTGAAAAACTTTGGGATACTCCGTGAGAGCGTCTTGGTCTGCTGCAAGAGGGAGAAGCGCCAGAAACGGGCTCTTTTGCAGGTCTATTGATAAAAGGATTGGAGAGAATGACTATGTTACGACTTCCGAATGGAAAACCGATTGATGAAACTCTGCTCGAGGTGGCAATGGAAGATGCTGATTTAGAGCATACGTATTTTTTGCATACGCAAACTGGTGAAGTGGTCTTCCTTTCAGAATATGATGTTTCCGACGAGAGCGAAAAACTGATGGAAGAAAGAGAGGGAGATAGTCAGTATGTTCCCATTGAACGAATACCAACGCATGTTGCCTACCAGTGGATGGTGGACTTTGTTGAGAGCATCGTTGCACCCAGAAATGAGTGGGCCGCGGAAAAATTATCCATTGCCTTGAGAGGGAAGGGAGCATTCCGACGATTTAAGGATGTGCTGCATCGTGTCGGCGATGTCTGGGTACAAGAGTGGTATCACTGGAGAGATACCCAGCTCAAAGAAGCTATGCGGATATGGTTCGAGAGTGTGCTGGAGGAAATAACAGATGAAAAACCACTTCCCTAAAAATGTTATCGACATATTCCGATCCTAAAAAGCAAAAGAAGTGCAGAGAGCACAGTGACGCCGAAACCCCGCCATTGCTCAATCATACTCTTAGAGAAAGAGATGTGCTCTTTAGCTCCACTCTGTGGAGAGCGATCCCAGGAGGACTAACATGCCAGTCACGTACACGAATCGCAAAGGTCTGACATACATGCTCTACCGAGGACAAACCAAGACGGGCAAGCCTCGCTATTACTTCGGTCGCACAGGTCAGGGCCAAGGTGAACTAGTCGCAGAGCTACCACCTGGCTTCACGATTAGCGAGAGCGTGAACGGCGTCGTTTCCCTGGTCAAAGATCGTCCCTCTTTGATCCTTCCCGAAGAGGTTGCAGCTATTGAGGCAGCGATCAAGCAGCATCCTGCAGCTCGTCGCTACCGGATTGCTGTGAAGCATGACCGGATCGAAATCTACGAGCAAATCACTCCCAATTTCGAGGATCTCGTAAAGGAGCTAGGAATGGCAGGACAATTAGACTCAGACCTCGCTTCGCGATTGCAGTATGAGGAAGAGCGCTATGCCCACCATACACCTGTCTTGCGCTTTACTCTGCTTGACCCTACGCAGCGGTTGTTCGGTGTGAAGCGGATGTGTTACCGGGCAAGCATCGATGGCTGGTTGGATCTTGGACAAACAGGCCCCGTGGCAGAGTTGGCCAGTGCGCTCATTCCTACTTTGGGCACAGATCAGTTCTATGAACTCTGGTAAAGAACCTGTCTAGCTCGCACTTGTACTTCGTAGATGTTGAGGTTACTCAGAGTTTCACTCCTGCTCCCTTGCTATTGTTTGAGAAAAGGAATGGATTGCTTCATCTTTGTATTCCTGAAGGGGTCGCTCACTCCTATAATCTTTGGTAGGCCTGTCTGTCGAGATTGGGCAAGCAATATCAAGTTGTTTTTTGCGATGCTGTATGTTGGATCAATCACAAGTGCGTGGTTCAATGCCTCCTCAGCCTCATCATAGCGTTGCTGCATCATTCTGATCACTTTCATGAGGTCTTTAAGATCTCTCTCTCAACATACCTAATAAGCTTCGGAAGAGTGCGTCCGATCCAAACTGTGCAGAGTGGATCGGACTTGGCAACTCACCTTTTTTGGGTCCACTTATTCTAATCCAGCTTTTGCTAACTCATCTTTAAAAGCTCGAAGGTTGCGATTTCGCTCACGAAGAGTGGTAATATAACTCGTCCATGCCTCATTCTCTCCAAGCTTCTGGTACAATCCGCGCATTTTTACAAGGAAGGGACAAGCTTCCTGGTAGTATTTGCGCTCTCGCAGAGCAATCAATCGTTCAACACGTTGCTGATAGAGCTCTATGGCTTCATGTGGCCGTGTCTCTTCAGCTGCTCTGGCAACATCCAAATCGATATTCGTGCGAGAGTAAGCATAGCCATAACCATATCCATATCCAGAGGGATAGGTGTAGCCATAGCTATCTTTCTTTGCCATTGTCTTCAAGAGCTTTAGAGCTTTGTCGATCTCGCCTTCGTCCAGAGCTATCTCTATCAGGAGTGTGGTATTCTGTGCCTGCTCCAGGAAAGCGAGCAATTTCGGTCGAAGAATCTCCCAGCGGCCAAGGTGTCTGCCGAGATCACGAAGCTTCTGGTAATGCTTGAGCAAGGGTTGCGTGCGGAACAACGTTTCAGTCACCTCTAACTCGGCGGGAGGGTTCTCCCTAGCGTGATAGTAGTTCTGGAGCCATGCCAGGATACGCCAGTTTGTTTTCTCTTTGATGCGCCCTCTCACCACACGCTCAGCAGCAGTGTCCTGTTGATGATGAACGAAGAGATCAGCCAGTCCCAAGAGTGCCTCATCCTCAATGGATTGTGTCTCTCTCTCAGCTTCAGCAACACGCCTAAGTGCTAAGAGCCGATCAATCAGCTCAGAGATCAGTCCGGCCTGACGGCAGATATCCAGGTAGGCCTCATCCTCGAGGGTCTCTTTCTGGAGGTCGAGCCAGAATGCTCCATAAGCCTTGCGTTGGAAACTGGCAGATCCTTCAAGTCTCTTGCGAAGCCACTCCCCAATCGTGTTTCGTTCTAGCGCTGTGGCATATCTGATGAGATGATCTGATGCCCTGCTTGTGAAGCCGAGGCTGGTATCGGCACGCAGATCATGCTCATAGATATCAAAAAGCACCTTGATGATCTTTTCACGGGCAACCCGATCAGTTCGTTCATCAGCCAAACAGGTTCCTAATGCATCAATACACTCCCCAACGAACTCTTCTAGCCCTTCCTCTGCTGGATAGGAAGGTTCTTCTTCGTCGTAGTAATCGTCGTAGTCTCTTTCCTCATCATAATAGAGGTGGGACTCTTCGAAGATCTCCGTGACCAAGGTTTCATAGATGGTTGCAGCCCCGAGATAGTCTTGCTGCCGGGCAAGGGTATCAGCTGTCTCTTTGATTGCGGCTAGTGCCTCGGTAATGAGTGGGGCATCGCGTTGAAAAGCAGCAGCTACCTGATGAGAATAGGTTGCAGGGTTAACCGAGAGGATCTTCTCCGCCAGGCGTAGGAGATAGCCATCAGGATGACGCACCCAGAACTGTCGCATGTGCCAGGGATAGTCAGCCAGTTCGCGCACAATATCAGCCTGAGCCTGTTGGGCCTGACGATAGACAGCTTCCACGTCCTCTACCAGCAGGATGATCTCAACGCCGCTGCCACGCTGTCCCGGTGGGAGAAGGCGGGGACGCTCGGACTCCCAGTATGGTGCATTGTCTGCAGCTAATTGAATGGAGGTCTCTCCGTGAGACATCTCAGCATATTCGTTGCCTTCACGAGCCTCGACCCGAAAGCCCAGGACGTTCTCAAACCAGAGAATGGATTGTTCGAAGTTGCTCACACAAATTTCAGTCCAGCTTGTATTGATCATGCATTCACCCACCCTTTGCCAATTCATTCTCCATGCTCCTGTGCGTTTCCACTCGTCCTGACGACCAAGGGAGTTTTTCTCAAGACGTTCGAGAATGAGCATAGCGAAATGGACAATAAGCTGTTCTTCTAGCGGTCAAATACGATACAGCTACTATATCCGCTTTGACCTTTCTTTGCAACCCTTGCCAGACGAACTTTTACTCAGAGATGTGCCCGGCTATATGGAGCAGATCGGCAGTGGCACCAGGTTCATGCTACATCAAATGAGACAGATGGGGCTATCCGATCCGCAATTTCAAGAAGCCAGCGAGTTCGTCGTCACCTTACCTTTTGATCCTCTTTCGCGAGAGTCCTTGGTTCATAAAGAGCACCTACTGACTTTTGATTGGGATGCCATCAGTATGGCAACAAGTACAAATACCATCGAACGGATGCAACGGATCAGAGGTTGACCCGCTTTTGGGGGGACTCGAACGTGGAAGTTGAGTCACTGGAGATTCATCAAAAGAGATGAAAAAGAGAGAAAAATATATGGTATAATTAGTTATTTATACTCTACAATCATCTTTTTGTCAAGAGAGAATTTTCTTTCTTCTCTCCTTGTTTTTCAAAGTCTACAGGACTCATATATCCCAAAGCAGAATGCTTCCGTTTTCGATTGTAAAACACCTCAATGTAGTCGAAAATGGTTGTTTTTTGCTTCTTTTCTGCTCAGAAATATTTCTTGACCAATACCTTCTGTTTTAAGTGTTCCCCAAAAACTTTCCATAGGAGCGTTATCCCGAGCCTTCACCTTTCTTGCTCATACTTATCTGGATGTTGTGCTGATGCAGGAGAGCTTGATAGCTGGTACTGGCATATTCACTGCCTCTGTCCCCAGTGATGGACCAAGCCAGCTCTCGGTTGGAGCTTCTGAAGTGCCAGAGCAAGTGCTTCTTTTACTAATTTTGCATCATGGGGAAGGAGCATGATGTAAATCCCACAATTAAACCGGTGGGAGCAGTATAATTATCCTGGTCGATAGAGAGAAACTGTTTGAGGGAGGACGATAGCTCGTTTCGCCTCTCAAGCGCGGAGAGGCGAAAACAAAGCAAGCTAAAAGCCACCAGGATAATTGTACTCCTTCACCAGTTTAATTGTGGGATTTACAGGTTATTGAACCTGCTGCGGCTTCTCTTTTCTGAACCGAGCAATACCTAGCCAGACAGTTCTCAGGACCGATTGACCCCAGGCACGAGCCGCTGTACTGCGCCTTAGCAACAGCACCACACCCAGAACCAGCCCGGCTATAAGTGTGATTACCAGGACGATCAACATGTTTCGCACAAAATCCCCGTCACTGTTGCCAGTGAGTTCTGGCTGATTGCCCATGCCAGTGCGCGTCGGGCTATGGGTCATAACGATGGTATTGGTTCCACCTACGACGGTAAGCACGACATCGTTCCCTGTGCCACCAACGTAGCTGATGCGGAAGTTCGTACCATCGACCGTGAGCGTCGCCCCTTCCTTCAAACCTGCGAATGTACCTGTGATTGGACTGGATCCGATGTTATTGATGAGCGTGTAGGTGTCCCCAACATTGAGCTTCTCACTTGCTTTGACTGTAAGTGTTCCCCCCAGTGACACCTTGCCACTGACAACCAGTTGATCGTTCTGCCTCCCCTTTATCTGGATCGCCAGAGTACTGTCTTTTGTGCGCTGCGTGTAATCACCCGCAACGGTCAGCGTCCCGATCTCTATGCCTGGGGAGACACTGCCCTCGTTGCTCAATGGACCCGTGATGGTCCCGATTCCCAAGAGAGTTGCATGGTCAAGCACCTTGACGTTGCCTTCCAGAGAGACCTTTGTATGGGTTGCATCACCCATCTGGAGCGTCCCTTGCTGAACCTGCCAGGGACCGCTGGCAGTAGTGGCTTTGCCTAGCAACGTCAATGTCCCCTGTCCCACTTTGCTCACGCCACCACCCTTGCCATCGCTGGTCAGCGTACCCGCAAACGTCGTACTATTAGCTGTTCCCACTGTCAGCGTGTTCTTCCCAAGAGAGATGATACTCCCCTCTGCCCCGCTCAGATCCTGGATGGTCTGATCCCCCGCCTGTGTAATATCAAAGGTTGCGCCCGCGTTGGTCAATTTGACCGCGCAACTACTGGCAATGCTCCCTGCGACGCCACTGGCGTTCGTCCCCAGAATCAGTGCTCCATTGGTGATCGTTGTCACGCCCGTATAGGTGGTATTGGCAAGCAGCGTCAATGGCAACGTTCCCTGTTGGGTCAAGCTCCCACTGCCGCTGATGTTTGATAACGAAACCGCGTTCACCCCGTTCAATGCATTGGGAACGTTGTCCACAATCAACAGGCCATCAAGAATGACTTGATCGGTCGCTGTACCATACTCTGAATCAGCGGTGGTAAGACTACTATTTCCCCCCGATGTGCTGTAATAGCACCGATAGGTTTTCCCTGTGCTGGGACTGGTATAGGTAAAATTCGGGTTCTCATTGCCCCCCGTGCCATCCCCCAACTGGAGAATCGCATTGGTATCGATCTTGGTGATGCCGTTGTAATATTCCGGTTGCGTAAAGATTACATGATTGCCAGGCGTGCCAAGGATAAAGACGTTTCCAGGCAGCGCACCCGCCTCGAAAACTCCCCCCAATCCATCAGGGCGGTTAATGGGCACATTGAGCGTCACTGGACCATTATAGTTAAAGCTGAGCGTGTGCGATCTGGCAAGCCAGATGTAGTTATTGCGCGGATTCCCTGGAAAGAAAAACGTGGAGGTCGTTCCATCGCCCAGTTGCGTAACGCCTGCCGTATGACCAAGATGGAGGCGCCGACCGCTCACATTGCCCGCTCTACAGGCTGCATAGTTCAAATCAGGATTACTCAGTGATGGATGAAGCATATCTCCTGAGTCTGAATACTGGTAGACGCCGGTATAAATAACCGTCCCATAGCCGATGTTATGAAGCGACCCGCCATACTTATATTCGTAGATATCCTGGGGCACGACCAGATGCCCGGGGCTGTATTCAGGATTCCCGCTGTTGATGTCTGCCTCGCTCGCATAGGTCTGGGGAGGAGTAGAAAAGTTGATGATAAATTCATTGAGAATGACGCTGGTATTGGGCAACCCCCCATACACCGTATTTTCATTAATATTGGCAAAGTTTATAATAGAGGAGCCAGTATACGTGCTTGTTCCTGAAAGAGCAAACCCGCCCATATGATTAATGAGTGAGCCACTTCCGCTGATCTCCCCAAAAAGGGCAGCCGTTGATTCACCTGAATAACTTGAGATGACGATAACACCATTATTTTTGATATTCGCAAAATTATACCGAACAGACCGTGGATCTGGGTTGCTCGTTGGCGTGGCGACATTCATAATGACGGCAGGGATACTCGGGTTACGCTGGTTACTAAAATGAACGGTGACCCCCTCATTAATAATGAGGACCGGGTTGTTCTTTCCATGCACGACATTCACATGTGCGTGGCAATCGCCACCATTGATCTCAATCCCATCATAGACATACGGCGCACATTTCTGCATGTTTGCAGACTGTTTGAGTTGGGATTTCGGTAAAGAATAGGTGCTGGTGTTCGTGAGCACCAGGGTCCTTCTACTGCCCTGCACGGTAATGACGCCTTCTCCCGAAATAACCCCATTATAGGTTGTTGTGGGCACAGAGGGGAGTTCTGGCGCAGCCTGTTCCAGAGGCGCATCTTGTGGTAAGGTGATCGTATAATTGCCACCAGTCAAAACAATGTTATCATTCCCACCATTGGCGGTAATCAGGCTGGTAATGTCACCGCCTGCTGCTGGAGCATTGGCCGTGCCCAGTGGCACAACGTATTTGGTATGTTGTGCTGGTGCAGCAAGCACACTCTGCAATGGTATGGCTACCGCTATCGCTGCACTGAGCAACAGTATGCGCCGCAGAAAGAGCCAGAGCGGGTGTCCCTGAAAAAAAGAAAAGTGCTGTCGCATTGCAAGGCTCCCTTTTTGATGGTGCTTCCAACATCTCGACATAATCTCAAAAGAAGAGACGCTCAGATACACGAGAAGAAACATGTCCAGGTAAAAATGCCTATATTTTCAAGAACTGGTAAATGGGCTGAATGATCGAACGAAAATGCTGGACTGAGGGCCATTATGTTGTAGCGTGATACCTCGTACCAGTGCTGCCGAGGTTGCCATTTTGATGCCTATTGCGGCAGGCGATGTGATAATAATTTCTTCCCTAGCACCTATACCGATAATCTCTCCCCTGGCACCGATAATCTCGACCTCTCGATCTAGTACCAGGCTCTCTTGATAGATACCTGGCCGTACCACAATACGACGTGGCAGCTTTGGTTGCTTGAGGGCTGCCCCGATGCTGGTGTACTCCGCTTCACCAGGAGTTGCTGAAACAATGCAGATTTCATGCTGAGTGGCATAGAGTGCCGCGCCCTGACATACCACCAGTTCGAGGTCTGACGCGGCGTTGATAGGCCTTTTAAAAGTCTGTTGGAGTATATGCTGAACGTAGGGGATACGGCAGCTTCCACCTACGAGCAGGATGCGATTGATCTGCTTGGGTGAGATATTGGCTTGTTGGAGCATTTGTTGGCTACAGGAGATCGTCTCTTGGATAGTGGGTGCAATCATCTGTTGAAAGGCGGTGCGTGTCAGAGAGTATTCAATGAAGTTGCCAGTTCCTGGCACGATGACTGAGAGTTCAGCTTCCTCGACATCGCTGAGCTGGTGCTTGAGGTCGATGCACCTCTCTCCAATGCTTGCTCGCGCCATCAAAGCCGCCTTGTCCTGGCGGTCTCCTCGCAGGACATCTTGCAGCTCAGGATGGTGCTTGATGAGATCGGTGTAGATTGCTCGATCAAAGTCGATCCCGCCGCAGCGTTCAATTCCCGCTGGGAGGGCAAGATATTCGAAGCGGTCTCCTCTTTTTTGCAATAACGCGGTATCAAAGGTGCCTCCGCCCAAGTCATAGACAAGCAGAATTTCTCCTTCAGCCATATTGCTCTGGCGTGCGTAATGGAGGGCCGCTGCAACTGGCTCTTCGAGTAGTGTGAGTTCTTCTGCTCCAAAACCGGCCTTAGTTGCTGCTTTGAGCATCAGGTTACGTTTGTGTTCTTGGTAGGTTGCTGGGATGGTGAGCACTGCACCAGTAAATAAGGGCTTGCCAAGACTTTTCATCTGTGCGTCTGCATCACTTTTGATCTTGCCAAGAACATGAGCGATCAACTGCTCTGGCAAGAAAGGGTGAGTGCCGAGGTGCAAGGGATCAGTCTTGCCCAAGTCACGTTTGAATTCACGTCGATAGCGTTGTGGGTCGCGTAAATGCTGATTGTTAGCGGCCTTGCCAATAAGCACTTGGCCTTGTGGGGTGACAAAGGCGCTGGAGGGAACGGAGAAGCTCACAGATAGGGGATCTTTGACGAAGGTGAGCGTTCCGCCATCCATGAAGGCGGCACTGGAGAAGCAGGTACCGAAATCAATGCCCAAACGCATAGTGAGAGGGCCTTTCTTTACTCTTCGATGTATTTAGTCTTGAGAGCGTACTCCAGCTATAGGAGCAATGGAAAGCACAGCCATATTGGTATGTATTGTACCATGGATCTATGTTTTCATCTCAATTCATCCAGAGCTGGATTGGTCACGCAATGCTTCGTTACCAGGACTTGGAAGACGAGTGGGTATCAATCTCGTCAAGTGAAGAGAACCTCTCCACATGTCGATTATTCAAGTGAGACTTATCTCACCTATCGCATTTTGAATGGGCAGGTATCATGGACAAGAGCATACCACTCCCTCTGGCTTGGGACCAAATTCTGACCATCTTGTTCGTCATCTTTAATCCACTCAAGGTTGTCAGCCCGTTTGCGACTTTGACGCGGAGTACAGAGCAAGCCTTTTGCAAGCAGCTCGCTTGGCGTGCTACCCTCTTTGCTGCAATTGGTGTGGTCATTGCTGGTATTCTAGGACAAAGGATCTGGGCAAGTTGGGGCATACGAGACGCCATCTTACTGTTGGCAGGGGGCATCATTTGGTTTCTGGTAGCACTGTTCATGGTCTTGCAACCTTTTCTTCCAGCATTGCAACGTGATCACCCTGTTGAGGGGCCATCCCTCACACTCGCCTTCAAACCCCTAGCGTTTCCAACAATCGTCACACCCTATGGGATTGCGACATTCATCGTTCTCATGGCAACTATGCAGACGATTGGACAGCAAGGAGTTGTTCTTGGTCTTACTGGAGCGATACTCCTGCTCAATTGGATAGCTATGATCTTCGCTCGTCCCATTCTGCGTTTGTTAGCAATCCCTCTTGAGTTGATTAGTTGGGTGCTTGGGGTTCTCCAGGTTGCTCTTGGGCTGGATTTGATCTATATCGCCTTGTTGAGTCTTCGTGTCATCCCCACTCATCCCTCATAGCTCTCTCAACAAGGTACGCATATCCTGTAGATTTCTCGGAGAAAATCCTTGTCTAGGCAATCTCGCGTCTTGCACTCTAAAAACTGTTACTGTTTGAGAGCTTCTTAGTATCATCTCTTCCTAAAAATCGATTTGATTTATCGGATAAAGATCATATTCTCTACCATCCTCATGATTGCCTGCTCCACCTGTTCCTCTGTAATCACGCGTACACAT
>CBJMBI010000086.1:0-11132 GCA_966427955.1 uncultured Ktedonobacterales bacterium | reverse complement strand
ATCCCCCGTGGGGTAGCTGTAGAAGCCCCTGCATTTATGCATGGGGTGCTTCACACAAAGCGTATAGGGATGAAGCGTATAGGGATGAAAAGGCGAAGGAAAGCAAACAGAGAGTATCAGATGACCCATCTAAAAGTTCAGCGAGTCATCAAGAGGTGGGTCTAAATTTGGGTAAATATCAGGAGAAAAGTCAAGCCGAGAGTTCTAGAGGAGGGGAATCTTCAAGGCGACCAGAATCATGGCTCGAAGAACAACTTCAGGAGATAGATAAACGGTTGAACTCTTTTGAGAATAGTATACAACAAGATGAATACATACAAAGTCTTCCAAAGAATATAAAAATGCAATGGGCATTTGATAAAATCAAAAAGCGATTACAAGAAAGTTCAAAGAACCAGATTATCAATGGAGAAAATGCTGCAAAAGGAATAGCGCTAGTAGAAAATGTGAAAAGTACCTTGCTAGAAGGTAAAGAATTAACTTCTGATCAATTAGATAGTTTTGATCAACTTGTTATGAGTTTAGGAGATTTAAACAATCAAATTTTTACAATTAAAGCTGCAGAAGAAATAGAGAATAAATATTCACAAATGAAAGATGAAAATGTAACTGAAGGTGATATACTGAAAAAAATGAATAAAATGCGTGATAAAGCAGGAAACGAAGAGAAGATGTATAAAGCTGTGATGAATTATCATATATGGAGATATTTTCGTGATAGGAACAAAATGAACAGAATGTCGGAATAGCGCATAGGACGAAGAGGTCTTCTCTTGGGTATTCTTTCTAGAGAAAGAAGCATCTTGCTACTGGTCAGAGACAGGCAGAGCAGCAATTGAGACAGGACATGCAAATGTTCTCCTTCTCCTCACATCTGCATCGACTTAACAACAAACTTGACCTTCTTTCATCTATTAACTGTTAAGATTTTGGTAATGAACAATGTCTGATAGTTTTTCCAATCTTGTTCAAATTGCCTCACTCAAGGCACATCTGAAGGAAAGTAAAAGGAGAAAAAATTATGAACGGTGATAAGTTTCAGTTCAAAGAAACTACCAGTTCGACCAAGAGCAAAAAGATTTTTAATATTAGTAGAATACTGTTTGAAGGAAATAAACGAAGAAAAGAGACATCCTCTTCACAGATGTCAGATCACTCTTCTCCCGCAGATCATCCTCCTGCTAGCCTTTTCCCCTCTGAGATGATGATAGAATTGGAAAAAGGCATTCGTGTACCCGTAAGGGATATAAATTCTGTAGAGATGCTTAGGTGTTGCTGCAATGAAAAAATTTATCAATCGAAAAAACAAGCTCTCAAGGCTCTTGAGCAGAAATGCCAAAATTCAGCCTATGAGCTTTCTGCTGAGGATCGCAAAAAGCTGGTAGAACAAAACCTCATTGATAAGGACACGGGCCAACCCAGCGAATCTGTCAAAGCCATTGTTTGCTACCTCAGTAAGAAGGGCGACTTGTTTGAACCGAGTGAACATATTGTCCAACATGTTAAACTAAAGAATGGCACTGATGTGGACTGGACTTTGACAAAGAAGATTATGCAAGCTCTATCCGATGTCAAACTTGCTAATCCTCAAGCTATATCAGAGCTTTACGAGTTATGTGACACTAAAAACTACAGATTGGAGAGTGCTACTATTGCTGAGGTATTGAAATCAAGCAAGCTCATTGATGAGTACACAGGCCAACCTAGTGAATCTGTCAAAACCATTGTTCTCTGCTCCTTTGATAAAAAATCAGGTAAGCTTCACAACCCACGAATGGGCCAGTATGACCTTGAACGATGGGCTAAAGAAGAGGTTCAAAAAGCAATCCGAGAAAAAATCAATCTAGAAGTTGCAATTAACAAGCAGAACTATAGGGATCTAGTACGACGATTGCTAGTTAAAGATTTGAATGAAAATCGGGGGGAGCTAAAGGAAAAAATTTTAAAGTCAAAAAAGGATTTTTTCGATACTGTCAAAGAAATAAGTACAGTGATAGAAAAATTAGAAAATTGGCCTTTAGAAGAGACGCATGTATTGAATAGTTTGTATCTAAATCAATTGAAATATATGAGTTTCTGGAGCTGATTTCGATATAATTTGCATTTGACGCATAAAATTGCCAAGGTTAAGTTTCATACAAAAATGTCGAAATTCTCTCTAGAAACAAAGTGCATTCTTGCGTCTAGCTGATTGTATGGCTGGTTTTATGCGGGACCATATAGAGAAGAAGCTATATGTAGATGAGTTATTTAAGGTGCTCAGAGGGAAAAAGATAGTTATCGAGGCATAAAAAAACCAGCTTGTATTGAGCTGGCAACCCGGAGCACTGTCTGGCTAATCCTAGTCCTTGCGGAACACCCTCCATGCGGCAGGTTTTCAGATCACTTTGATTATCTTGAGCTGATGATATAATACCCACATGCAACACATCTTTTTAATTGGGCTTTCAGGCAGTGGAAAAACAACTGTTGGGCGTTTGCTGGCTCAGCGGCTCAACAAGCCTTTGTTGGATGTCGACGCACTCATCGAGAAGGAGTATGGAGAGTGCATCTCGGCAATTTTTGCTCGACACGGCGAGGAGTATTTCCGCTCACTTGAGAGTAAAATTCTAGCACAAGCCGCTCAAGAGACTGAAAATGCCATCATCGTTACGGGTGGAGGGGTAGTTGTGAAACCGGAGAACCGTCTTCTGATGGTTGAGCGCGGCATACGTGTCTTTTTACAGGTTGAACCTCATATAGCTCTAGAACGACTATTAACACAATATAAGATAGAGCAGTCTCAGGGACATATACCTGAACTGCGTCCGTTGCTTTCCGGTCCTGATCCTCTTGCTACATTACAAGGCTTGCTCAATGCTCGTTTGCCCTGGTATAGAGAAGCTGAGTTGACTTGCTCAACCTTGGGAAAGAGCGCAGAGCAAGTTGCTTTGGAGATTATTGCCATGCTGACAAGTTCTGGTAAATTGACTGGAAGTTCTCCGATTGTGCGGCGCGTCCAGGTTGGAGAAGGTTATGATACAGTCGTTGACTGGGGTGGGATTGGACGTCTAGCCGACTATCTCAAACAATTACATCTCCCAGCGCGGATCTTTCTGATAACCGATAGCAACCTTTATGATCTGTATGCCACTAAGATCGCACACAATCTCTCATCTGCTGGTTTTGAGCCGGCCATTTACAGTGTGCCTGCTGGTGAGGCGAGTAAATCTCAGCAACAGGTCAATGCAATCTACGACTGGTTGATTGAGCACCATGCTGAACGGCGTGAAGCGCTGATTGCATTGGGGGGTGGAGTCGTAGGAGATCTGGTTGGGTACGTAGCAGCGACTTATCTTCGGGGAGTCCCTTTTGTCCAAGTACCTACCTCGCTGCTCGCCCAAGTTGACGCTGCTATTGGTGGGAAGACGGGTATCAATCACCCGAGGGGAAAAAACCTGATTGGTGCATTCTACCATCCGCGTCTGGTACTAGCTGACCCTTCCACCTTGCTGACTTTACCTGCTCGCTCACGTACAGAGGGATGGGCAGAAATTGTAAAGTATGGTATTATACTCGACGCTGACTTATTTGCTCTGCTTGAGGCCCATGCAGATGCATTGCGGGATTTTGCTCAGCCTCCGATCGACCTGCTCTGTCAGATTATAGCACGTAGTATCGACCTGAAAGCAACAGTGATCGAGGGTGATGAACGAGAGCAAAACCGACGCGCTATTTTGAATTACGGTCACACTGTGGGTCATGCCCTAGAGAACGTGTCTGGCTATGGTGAGTGGTTGCATGGTGAAGCCGTCTCACTTGGAATGGTCGTTGCAGCTACCATCGCGCAAGAGGCTGGTATGTTTGCCGCTGCTGATGTCGCGCGTCAAAATCAACTCCTTGCTGCCCTAGGCTTACCGGTTGTCTCTCATGGTTCAGTATGTGTGCAAGATATTCTCAAAACCATACAGTTAGATAAGAAGGTTGTAGGCAAGCAGGTGCGCTGGGTAATGCCAACACGCATTGGTGAAGTCGTTGTTACACCGATGCCTGCCGGTCTGGTTGAGCGCGTGATTACGTCATTTTTTGCAGGAGAGGAAGGATTTCTGAGCCAGTAGTTGGTAGAGAAATCCAAAAAGAAACACATGCATTCTTCTAACTCTCAAATTGAAATCCTCGTGTTGAACGGACCAAATTTGAATATGTTAGGAAAGCGTGAACCAGGCATCTATGGTACGCTTACTCTAGAGCAGATTCAGGATAGGGTTTCCAAACGTGCTCAGGAATTAGGCGTAGTTGTGGACTTCTTCCAGTCCAATCACGAGGGAGCATTGATTGACTATATCCAACAGCATGTCTCCCATGTAGCTGGTATAATAATCAATCCAGGGGCATTTACTCATTACTCAATTGCTCTGCGTGACGCGATAGCTTCGGTTCAACTGCCAACTATTGAAGTCCACTTGAGTAATGTTCATGCACGCGAGGAGTTTAGGCATCATTCCATTACTGCCGCTGTCTGTCGAGGGCAGATTGTTGGGTTAGGCTGGCATGGCTACGTCCTGGCGCTAGAAGCGCTCGTTGAACTGGTCAAGCAGAAGTAAAGACGTTTCGAAAAGTTGGAGATGTATGAATCACGAGAGCATTAATAAGGTTCGTTCATGGATGGCTGAGCAAAGTCTCAGCGCATTCCTTGTGACGGAGCCTCGCAATCGTACCTATCTCAGTGGTTGGTCTGAGGAGGAGTCTGAAGCAGGTTTGTTGCTTATCGGGCAACATCATTTGTTTTTATTGACTAGTCCTCTCTACTCTGAAGTGGCTTCACGCGATGCTGCTGGTTGGGAAGTTATTGTTCCGCCTCCACCCGAGCGTGATTACACAAAGGTTGTTGTCTCGTTGGCGCAAGAACATGGCTGGCGAAAGATTGGCTTTGAAGCAGAGGCGTTGAGCTATGCAACCTATGCCAAGTATACGAAAGCGGGCGAAGGCACATTTACTCTCCAGCCAATCGAAGAAAGTTATATAAATTCACTTCGCCTAGTCAAGCAACCTCACGAAATTGAGTTGCTGCGACGTGCTGTTGCGATAACCGATGCAACATTTGCACACATCTGCCAGTGGATTCAGCCCGGCATGACTGAGAAAGAAGTGGAATGGGAAATTTCGCGCAAGATGGTTGAGCTTGGAGCTGATGGGCTATCTTTTCCAACCATTGTAGCCTCAGGCCCAAATGGCTCAATGCCTCATGCCGTAGCAAGTCAGCGTCGTATTCAGCGCGGAGAACTTATCACGATTGACATGGGGGCTCGCTATAAAGGCTATCATGCGGATATGACACGTACCATCTGCCTAGGAGAGCCTGCCGAAGCACGTATGCGTGAGATCTATGATGCTGTGCTTCTAGCAATGAGAACATGTGAACAGAAGCTCTATGCGGGTATCTCGGGACGTGAAGCTGATGCCTTGGCTCGTAATGTGCTAGCTGAAGCAGGTCTGGCCGAGTATTTTATTCATAGCACTGGTCACGGGGTTGGTTTGCAAATACATGAAGGACCCTTCTTGTCACAACGTGCTCCTGAGCAGATAAAACTACCTGCTGGATGTGTTGTTACCGTAGAACCTGGTGTGTATATTGCTGGCTGGACAGGCACACGTGTCGAAGATTGTGTCCTGATTAAAGAGGATGGAGTTGAAGTACTAACACAATCACTAACTGAATTGGTGATTTCATGCTAAAGGAGAAGTATTATGATTTCTACTGGAGACCTGAAAAAAGGTCTAACGATTGAGTTTGATGGTCAAGTTTGCTCTATTGTGGAATGGCAACATGTAAAAATTGGACGTGGTGGCGCAATTGTTCGTATGAAATTGCGCAATCTGCGGACTGGTGCATTATTTGAACGAACATGTGACGCAGGTGATAAGTTTAAGCGCGTGTATCTGGACCATGTAACAGTAACATATCAGTATCAGGATGGCGATCAGTACCATTTCATGGATACAACCAGCTTTGAAGATATTGTCTTGACAGAAGCACAGCTTGGCGATGCTAAAAATTACTTGATTGACAATCTGGAGCTAGATATTGTGCTCTATGATGGCAATCCGCTATCTGTCGAATTGCCAGAAAAAATAGTACTGCGGGTAACTTATACTGAGCCAGGTTTTAAAGGTGACACAGCTACAGGTGGTTCAAAGCCAGCTACTACTGAAACTGGATTGGTAGTACAAGTTCCGCTTTTTGTCTCGATTGGTGACCAGATTCGCGTTAATACGACAACTGGTGCTTATGTGGAGCGTGCTTAATCAGAGAGGAACAAGAGAGAACGAATGGACGGTAACAGACAGTATCCTCCAGATGTAGAGCTAAACGGCTATGAAGAACGAGAGATTGCTGAACGTGTGAGTGTGGAACAACTTCAGCGTCTGGTGCATTTGATTGATGAAAGTGATGTTTCAGAGATCGAGGTAAGATGTGCTGATAGGGGGATGCATTTAGTATTACGTAAGGCAAAAGCTGATGGGAAGATAGAAGCTGGTGACTATCAAATGGTAAGTTCATCTACAGCTAGCCCGGCAAGCGCAGCAGTCACAGCGCCTGTAGAAAAGAAGCACACTGTTACCGCACCTCTCGTGGGCATCTTTCATACCTGGGCCAAGCCCAAAACGCCTCCGCTGGTGCTCATTGGAGATCGGGTGAAGGTGGGCCAGGTAGTAGGAACGATCCAGTCACTCAACGTCATCAATGAGGTAGAAGCGCTCGTTGCAGGCCGTGTTCTAGAAATTTTCGTGCAGGATGGACAACCCGTTGAATATGGGCAACCGCTGATGACAATTGATAGCTCGGAGGAGACTTAAATTTCTATGCGTCTGCCGGAAGTCCTTGACGAGTCATCCATCATCAGTGTCTCTGCATTGGCACTCTATCTCAGAGAGTTGTTAGAGAAAAATGACATCTTACAAAATATCTGGGTGCGTGGTGAAGTATCCAATTGCAAAACGTATCCTTCGGGCCATTGCTATTTCACATTAAAAGAAGGTGATGCTCAGCTTTCGTGTGTCTTCTTTAAATCCTCTCGTGTGCGAACATCCGCTCCGGAGTTGGGTAATGGGATGGCATTGGCAGTCAATGGCCGGATTTCATTTTATGAACGCGATGGTAAGCTCCAATTCTATGTCGAAGCAGTCAAACCGTTAGGGACAGGAGAATTATTCGAGCGTTTTGAGCAGTTAAAAGTTCGTCTGGCTGCTGAGGGACTCTTTGATGCAGAGCGCAAAAGACCGCTGCCCTCGCAACCAGCCGTAATTGGTATTGTGACATCTCCTCAGGCAGCGGCATTACAAGATATGCTGCGTGTATTGCGTGTGCGTTATCCGCGAGCACAGGTTATTCTCTCCCCGGCTCAAGTGCAAGGAGCTGATGCTCCATTGTCTATTGCTATGGCACTGGACCTGCTCAATGAGCATGGTAAGGCTGATGTAGCAATTGTAGGACGTGGTGGTGGGTCGGTTGAGGAACTCTGGGCTTTTAATGAAGAGGTAGTAGCGCGTGCAATTGCTCGTTCGCGTATCCCCGTGATCAGTGGCGTAGGCCATGAAACAGACTTTACAATCGCTGACTTTGTAGCAGATTATCGTGCCTCTACCCCAACAGCCGCTGCAACAGCGGCTGTGCCAAATATCGAAGATTGGCGTATTGATATTCTAGAAAAACGCCAAACACTGTTTGCTTTGATGCAAGCATATCTCAGTGACTTAGAGACGTGTGTTGAACGAAGCCAACATGAATTAGAGCGTCTGAGCCCTAACAGATTAATCGAGCGGTGTCGACAACAGCTTGATGATAGTCTGGAGCATTTGCAGACACGTATGCGCCATATAATTTCGTTACATGTTGAGCGACTACATGGTGTTACTTTACAGCTGCATTCCTTGAGTCCTTTGCTAACCATTGCTCGCGGTTATGCAATAGTACGCCGTGACGACAACCAAAAAATCGTAACCCGGGTTGAGGATACACAGCCTGGTGACCATTTAACCATCCAAGTGCAGGATGGGAATATTTCGGTCGAAGTTCGGAGGTGAAGCGGATATGGGAGCCTTACCTTTTGAAGAAGCTTTTGAGCGTCTTGAGACTGCGATAGCCGCATTGCAAGATGGTAAAATATCTCTCAATGAAGCATTGCAGCACTATCAAGAAGGCATGAAGCTAGTTCAATATTGTCATGAATTGTTACAGACTGCAGAGTTAACTGTACAACAGCTAAGTGTTGATGGTACTGGCACGCTATCTGTGCTGCCTCTAGATGTGTGAACAGGACAAAAAAATTCTCTATGGTGAGCCATTCTGTCTTTGATAATCGGGTCCTTGTTGCTGCCTTTCTTGCTTGGGCTTTAGCACAAATCAGCAAGATATTCTATGAATTGATCTGCCAGCGTAAACTAATTATTAGTCGTCTTGTCTCTTCTGGAGGTATGCCGTCATCTCACTCCGCTCTTGTCACTGGTCTAGCAACTGCCATCGGGCGTCAGCAGGGAGTGACTTCCCCTATCTTTGCCATTGCAGTTGTACTAGCTTCTATTGTCATGTATGATGCGGCAGGTGTGAGGCGTGCTGTCAGTATTCAAGCTCGTATTCTCAATCAGATGATAGAAGAAGCCTTCCAGGGAAGTCCGATGGCAGAAAAACGCTTGCGAGAGTTAATCGGGCATACACCTGTGCAAGTTTTTGTTGGAGCATTGCTGGGTATTGGGGTAGGTTTGCTCATGAAAGTGTAAGTGACTTCGGTTTGTCTGTAAAGTTGCCATCATAGGCCATTGGGTCACACAGAGTGAGAGAATGGCTTCTTTCTGCAAAGAGAAAAAAGCCATTCTCTCTAGAAATGGCAGAAAACGGAACATATTAGTGTGTTTGATTGTTTAGATCAACCGCCCCCACGAGCAAAAAGCATCACTGGAATCGTGAGAAAGATGAGCTTAATATCTTGCCAGATAGATTGCTGTTCAAGATACTGAATGTCCATCTCAATCATCTCTTGGAATGTCACACGTGAACGGCCATAAACCTGCCATGGTCCTGTCAGCCCTGGTTTACCCATCAGGCGCAGCCTGTCGCGGGGGCTGTAATGTTCAACTTCATAAGAGATTGGTGGGCGTGGTCCAACTAATGACATTTCACCACGCAAAACATTCCAGAATTGAGGTAATTCATCAAGGCTTGTTTTGCGGATAAAACGGCCAACTCTAGTAATACGAGGATCATCCATATATTTATACGCTGCTGTCGAATTCTCATCATCGTTTAATCTTTGGCCGTTCTTCATATATTCCACTATCTTTTCGCGATGAACTGATGGGTCATTATTCTCGTACATAGAGCGAAACTTGAGAAATTCAAATTCAACTCCGTCCTTTCCGTAGCGCTTTTGCCGAAAAAGAATTGGGCCTTTTGAATCAAGTTTGATGCATATCGCAACAATAATACCTACTAGAATAAGGAATGGTGAGATGAGGAGTGTGAAAACGATATCGAGTATGCGTTTGGCCCGCAAGTAGTTGGCATTGATGCTAATTGTCTTGATAGGTAGCGATTGGGCGTCCATGATAGTTTGTTGGACGACCATAATGTCCTGTTGGACTGCCATATTACCCTCCTCTAGATTCGTATTAGGGGTGAGACGAATTGACCCAAGATGGTGCACCTCTAAACCATCTTGGAAATGATGTTAACAGATGCAAGTATATAAATGGTGAGGATTTTTATGGAGATGTGGTAAAGAGTGAGGATGTAGGTGGTGAAACCGTAAGATTTAGCTTTCTTACGCTGGTTTGCCGATAGATAGCTATTTGTGACCTTACCTAGGTCTCATCTGGTATCCACGCTTTTTGTTGCTAATTGTGGCCCCAATGGTAGTGAGGTTGAGTATTCTTTACTAGATATTCTTAGTTTAACCCATCTTAACACCTCGATGGCCATCTAACAATGACTTGGGATTGGTATTATCTTGATCATAATGTTTTTTTGTTATGTCTTATTTGAAAGGTAGTTGTAAAAGTTCATGTCATCTATACATATACCTTTGGTTGATCTACGAGCCCAATACCAGGCACTAAAGCCTGAAATTATGGCGGCTTTTGAGGAGATCCTCGATAGTATGCACCTCTTTCTAGGACCCAAGTTGCAACTTTTCGAGCGTGAGTTTGCCTCCTATTGTGGCTGTCAGTTCGGCGTAGGAGTATCTTCGGGTACTGATGCACTGGCATTGGCTCTGCGGGCTTGTGAGATTGGCCCTGGTGATGAAGTTATTACTGTATCCAATACTTTTATTGCCACTATTGAAGCTATTGCTGTGGTTGGGGCTACACCTGTTTTTGTAGATATTGATCCTGAAACCTATCTGATGGATTGGCATCAACTGGAGCATGTGTTTACTCCACGTACCCGTGCCATTCTCCCCGTTCATCTCTACGGTCATCCTGCCGAAATGAAGCCCATTCTAGATTTTGCTCGTGAGCATCGACTGCGTGTAATCGAGGATGCATCTCAAGCTCATGGAGCTACCTATCAAGGACAACGAGTGGGAAGTTTTGGCGATATTGCATGCTTTAGTCTGTACTATAGCAAGAATCTGGGAGCTTTTGGTGAAGCCGGTATCTGTACTACCAATGATAGTGAGCTGGCTGAGAAACTACGGATGATCCGTGATCATGGCTCTCGTGTTCGTTATCTCCATGAGGTCATGGGGGTCAATGCCCGCCTGGATGAAATGCAGGCGGCTGTGCTTTCAATCAAATTACCACATCTTGAGCGTTGGAATGCTGCTCGTCAAAGACATGCTCAGACCTATACAGAGCAGTTGCAGAATGTTGTTGAGGCTGTACCTGTAGTCAAGTCTTGGGCTACTCACGTGTTTTGTTATTATGTAGTGCAAGTCCGTGAACGTGATCAATTTCGTCACAATCTGGAACAAGAGGGAATAGGAACGAATATTCATTATCCCACTCCAATTCATTTGCAGCCAGCCTGTGCAAAATATGGATACAAACGTGGTATGCTTCCTATAACAGAGGAATATGCTTCTCGTATTGTATCATTACCAATGTATCCAGAACTTACAGAAGAACAGTTGCAGTTGGTCATTAATGCTGTGAAG
>CBJMBI010000085.1:0-11177 GCA_966427955.1 uncultured Ktedonobacterales bacterium | reverse complement strand
TTGCCCTGTAACTGCTGGACAGCTGCTGGGGAGGTGAGCTTAGTGTTACCTGCTTGGCCAAGTACACAGTCGAATTTAGTGCTCGATCCCTGCAAAGTCACATTAAAGATTGTGCACATCCAAGGATATTTGGTGTTGTTGGTCTTGTCTGACACTGTTACAGCGACCCACTCACCTTTTAGTACGTCCTTGACCGAGCCTGTGTCGAAGCGCATAATATTCAGGTTCCCCATAGCTCCAGTTGCGCTAGGTGCGGGGAGATTCAGGTCGCTACGTATGCCGCTATTAACTGGACCCAAGAACGTCACACCGAAACTCTTAGTGTTCATTGCTAGAGGCTTTTGTGCATTCACGTTCTGAGGATCAAGGGCCATTGATGCCATAGGGAAGGCCAAGTACATTGCTGCTAAAGCTGTGAGGACGAACAGGCCTGCTATTCTGGCCATCCATACCTTGCGATGCGAAACAGTATTTGTCATTGAAGTCTCCTTTTCTCTTTGTTCGAGAGGAATTGTTTACTATTACGGCTGATAAACCAGCCATTTTACCGAAACTGTATACCCTGTTACCTATTCAGGATTTATCCGAAAACCCTGACTGTGTTATGGTACAAACCATCCGACCTAGTTCTTACAGCGGCTAATAGAACAGTCAAGCAGTCGTCAATAACAACCTTATGATATGTCGACATGCTCAATTTATCTAAAGCCCACTGCAATGGAACAGTGTTGACGTAACAACACTCTTCGCTTTTGGAAGAGAAATCATACTCTTGGCTTCTATGAACAGGCAGTCATCAGCATAAGAGGCAAAGGACAACCTATCGTCAGCCATTGCTATCCAAATCTCTAGTAAGATCCACCTCCTCTTTTGCTAAGGGCCTATCCGGAGGTTCTGCTTACACTTTTAGATGTAAGCGCCTTCAGTAGGATTTCCGGATCCCGTCTTGCTAGCTTTTGATGTGAGTTGAACAAGGTTATTTCTCCTCTGAAAGTTACACTCTCTGTTTACTCTGCAGAGAAACGATGTACCTTTCACCAAATGCAGTTTAGCACCGCTGCGCTATAACCTCATTCACATCATCTGTTGCAAGGATACCCTATAGAAAATCTCTTGTCTAGGGAGAAAGAGGGACAATTTATTGATAATTTGATGCACAAGATAACCCACTGCAAGCCGCTGTATTTTTAACACAACTGCGGCTTCCATTTGAGCAGGGGCATGCCCCATTTCTCAGGAAGCCGACTATGCTAAGAGTGTCAAGAGATGCAGAGGTTTAACCTCTGCGAAGTGTCATCAAGGAGTAGATTGCTCTTCTAGAGAGTGAGAGTAACAATCTGCGGTTTACCCTGGCCATTAATCAGCCCGATTGCTTGCTTGACGGGGTTTTGGTTTGGGCTAATGACCTCACCGGTAAAGGTGTTGCCTTTAGAATCCTTTGCAGTAATAAAAAAACCTTTCTGAACAACTTTAAGGCTTTTAACCTTGACAAGGGTAATCTTTGAACTATTCCTAGTTTGACTAAAAGGTTTCGAACCAAAAGGTTGGCCTGACTGCTCAAATACTCCCAAGATTTTGAAAGGATCCTGTGTGGTAATCTTGCCTGCGTTGGTTATCTTGGTAGTATTGCTAGGGTCGCAATTGTTTTGGCCTATATCTGTACAAATCTCCTGAAGGAACTTGAAAAGCTGCTGCTGAAAGGCTGTGAGATCAAAAAGTGAGTTAGAGTCGCTAGGATCGTTACTATCGCTAGGATCGTTATTATCGCTAGGATCGTTACTATCGCTAGGATTGCTCCCTATGTCCCCATGAATCCCCTGAAGGAATCTGAGAAGCTGCTGCTGAAAGGCTTGGGGATCAAAATTTAAGAGGCTACAACTGTTATTACTATCGCTGGGGTCATTTTCTTTGTTGCTATCTCTCAGCTTATTTCTGGTCTTGTTACTATTGCTGGGATCGTTTCCATTGTTGTTACTATCGCTGGGATCATTTCCTTGGTTGTGGCAAGCCGGGAAGAATCCTGGAAACTGTGGGTTATTAGAAGAGAAAGGACCAGGAATTCCAAAATGGCTCTCGTGGCTGCGAGCCAAAGCAGTTAAGGGGAAAGCAAAGAAAGCTACAGCTAAAACCATCAGGCCAAACATATTAGCAGCTTTTAACCGCACTGATGTTCTAGACTTCTTAGGGGACTTCTTCTCCATTCTTGTCTCCATTTCTCTCTGGTTAGAGAGTGTCTGAGAGCAGATATCATAGGAGATAAATAAGCCTAATAGACATGCGATAAGGCGGAGCAGGGGTGTACCCATCTCTCAATGGTCCCCATGAAAAATCCTTTAGAACAGCATTTTTGGCAAATTTCCCCATTTGCTTCCAATCAGACACACTCTAAATACGTACCGAATACCTTCGTTTTATCCTGGTCTAGTGACCTAGACAAGTAGTGATCTTAGGCTGCGATATAACTTTCGCGACAAAGTGAAAGTTATATCGCTCTCGGTTCTTTTGCACTACTGTCGCAAGAATACAGAGTGGGCGAGTTATTTGTCTAGGGTGAAAGAGGGACAACCTAATAGGAAGAGTGACATTTTGGAGGAATATTGAAGCCTGATATGAAGAATAATCTTTTGAAGAGTTATACAATAGGAATGATCTCACCATGAACACTCAATGTTTCGTTATTGATAGACAACATTCCAATACTACACGTTGGTTGGCGTCTAGGATCAGTGGCACTGCCAGGATTAAAAAGCAGGAGCCCGTTGTGTTCCTGATTATAAGGTGTATGGCTATGACCGAATACCACAACACGTGCATTGGGAAATTCCCGGCGTGCGGTACGCTCATAATATCTTGAGTCACCAAGAATATGTACCACTCCAATTCTACAATGCCCCACAACTACCTCACGTTTAATCGGCAACGTATGTATGACATCCTCGCGCTCAACATTTCCCTGTACGGCTATCACCGGAGCTATAGTCTCCAACTGAGAGAGCACAGAAAGAGTAGAGAGATCGCCGGCATGAATAATCAAGTCTACCCCATCAAAAAGCGTCCAGACAGCATCGGGAAAGCTGAAATGAGGTATATGGGTATCAGAGATGACACCTATGCGATACTGAGTCGCTAGCTTCTCATTATTATCTTGCAGGATATTATGTAAGGTCATTGAAATCTCCTATTTAGTCAAGAAGTGCTCGGCCATCTGAATATCTAAGTCGGTTTTAGTGCTTTGTGAGTTTCACGGAAAATGGATAGCTCTGGATACAAACTAGCTTTCCTAAAAAGGCGCAGACTCTACTGTAAATGAGTAGGATCTGCGCACCACTAACCCGCTTCTTCAGTTGACACTTTGTACTAGCTGCTCTGCTAAGACAGAAGCATTAGAACTTTAGGTATTAGCAGCACAATTGCATGTTCTAGGAGAATCATCCAAGGAAAATGCCTTTAAAAGAGATGTAGAAACATCCTCCTCATAGAAAATAGGATCTTCTCCTAGATAACTGGCTGCATCGCCAATATCAATTAATTCAAGTTCCTCAACAATTGCTTGTAATTCTGTTGTTGTTGTCATTTCTTACTCCCAATCCATTTCATTTTTCTGTTCATTAAAATGTAGCGTACAGACTCTTGCATCATACATTGAGATAAAACGCCATTATACCCATCTACCTATCCCATTGGAGGAGTGCATATTGACACAGAACGCTTAGCCTCCTTCAGTCTCCTGGTCACGTCCTTGATTCCAGATACTCACCACATAGCAACATGTGCCGGGGAATCCTCGAGATATGAGTACAGAATAAATAAGACAATAGAAAATTTGTCTCTGTATTTATTGATACGTCTGACATTCATTCCTGTCACATCCATCCCCCCAATTGGTAATTGTGCTAGTTGAGAGAAGCCTTACATTGATGTCCTGCGAGGCCCAATTATTCTTGCTTAACTTGCTCTCCTTGATCAAATGTGGTAAGGTACACAGGAGGTATTCTTGATCAATAAGTATTTTTCTCACTTCCCGGGTCAGAAGACCCCTTGCAAGAGTGTAGGGGAGATGTTCCTTCTTCCCATCTCTTCAAAGGGATGAGTCCTCCCTGAAAGGGTTTTTTTTATGGCAAGCAATCACTATGATATAGCAGTTATTGGTGCAGGACCTGGCGGATATGTTGCCGCTATTCGCGCCTCTCAGCAAGGTGCAAAGGTTGCAATCGTCGAAAAGCAATACCTTGGCGGTACGTGCCTGAACGTCGGTTGTATCCCTTCTAAGGCAATGTTGCACATTGCTGAAGTTATGTACAGCCTAGGGTCGGTGGAAGAGCTGGGTATCCACTTGCCCCAATCTCCCGTATTCGATATGAGTAAGGCAGTTGCCTTTAAAGATAAAGTAGTCAAGCGGATGACTGGTGGCGTTGGGACCTTAATGAAGAGCAATAATATTGATGTATTCGACGGGCTAGGCAGTGTCGATGCATCTCGTACCGTCACTGTTACTAAAGACGGGAATCAGCAACAGTTTATTGCAGACAAGATCATCCTTGCCAATGGGTCAGTGCCATTTATTCCTCCAATGCCAGGTGTTGATGGCCGCAATGTCATTAACAGTGATACATGTTGGAATCTTCCCAAAACGCCGGAAAGCTTAATATGCGTCGGTGGTGGTGTCATTGGCATCGAACTGGCCTGTATGTTCAGCGCTCTAGGCACAAAAGTAACTATTCTAGAGATGCTCCCTCATATCCTTGCGCCTGTTGACGATGAAGTTCGCAAGCTCTTAGTTCGCATCCTTACCAAGCGAGGAATTACGATCGTCACCGGTGCTAAAGTTGAGGCTATTGAAGAGGATGGTAACCTGAAAAGGGTTATCTCTACAACAGATAAAGGCCAAGAGAGCATTCAAGCTGAGTATGTCCTGATGGCGGTTAGCCGTCGTGCTAACACTTCTGGTCTAGAGCAGCTCGTTGAGCAAGGACTTGATACTGACCGTGGCCGTGTACGTGTCAATGAGAAAATGGAGACAAACCTGCCAGGGATTTATGCTATCGGTGACTTGGTCCATGGTGCTGGTCTGGCACATGTGGCTTCGACGGAGGGGGAAGTAGCTGCTGATAATGCAACTGGGCATAATGCAAAAATGGACTATGATGTTGTGCCTAATCCAATCTATACCTTCCCCGAAATTGCTTTTGTAGGCCTAACTGAGGCTGCCGCTAAGGAGAAATATCCTGAGGTACGTGTCGAACGCTTCCCCTGGACCGCTATTGGTAAAGCTGTTGCCACTGGTGAGACCGATGGCTTCACTAAAGTCATCACTGGCAAATACGGTGAAATTCTAGGTGCACACATTATCGGTCCTGATGCGACAAACCTGATCAGTGAATTCTCTGTTGCCATGCGTGGTGAATTGACCGTTGATGAGATCGCTGAGACCATCCACCCGCATCCAACACTTAGCGAAGGCCTGCGAGAGGCAGTACTAGCGGTTAAAGGTCATCCAATTCATATTCCGCCAAAACAGGTCAAGAACCCCCAAATAAATTCGGGAACTCGTGAAACGGCTATGCAGGGACGATAGTGGGCCTATTCAACGTAAGTTCTTGTCTAGTTGGCTCTCTCACCACTGAGGCTTAGCCTAGCAAGGCCATAAAAGAATTCGAAGAGTAGTAAAGGTTCCCAGTTGGGTCTAAAAAGCAATAGCCCTAGGAAATGCTGAGAAGCAATTCTAGGGCTATTGCTTTTTGCTCAGAGCAAGGGCATGGATAGCTCTCACTCTCTCTACAGTACATTTGGCTAATACGATGCTATCTATTGATGCTATCTATTGACATCTAGCTATCTGTGGACAAGAATATTTATAGGGTCATTTGATCGTTCATGGATGCATTGAATGATTCAGGTAGAGAAATCCACTAAAGAGCAGGTGTAGAGAGTTGAATGCCGATGTAACCCCTACCTCCCGAGCGGTTGCAATTGATGATCAAGAAGGGGTAAAAGAGTTGAATTGGGATGTGATCCCAGCTACATTCGTTCTTGCTGTCGAAAACCAAGAGCAAGTAAAAAACGTGAGCATAGATACAATGTCGACTAGCCAACACGTAGCAGTCAACAATCCGGAACTAATCGGAGAGTTGAGTATAGGCACAATCCCTATCAATAATCCCGCAGTACTCGATGAGAAAGAGTTAGCAATAGAGTCAATGGGCACAGTCCCCACAATCTTAATATCTGGAGTCGGCAACCCACAACAGTCAGGAAAATTAAGCACAAACGCAATCCCGATTACCCCAATTCCGGCGGTCAACAATCTTGCTCTCTCAGAGTTAAGTGCAAATATCCTCCCTTTCACTCCCACTCCTATTGAAGATAAAGAAAGGTCAATAGCGGTAGATATAGAAAAAATACCTACTGCCAAACTGCCTGTAGTCATCAAGCAGCGCAAACGCAAAGGATTGTCTGTGCTGATTGTAGGAGTTGTCTCGATACTTCTTTTCACTGTGATAGGGAGTGCATTCCTGCTATTCCCTACAAATCTCTCATTCCAAAGAGCTAGCCAACAGACACACTCAAGATCTCAGAGAGCTACTCCAGCAACTGCCAGAACTCCTGTTGTTATGATACCTACAGCCACATCAACTGACGATGCTAGCGAGGTTAAGGCTCTGGGACAGCAATACATGAATGCTCTACTCAACCAGCGATATGACACTATGTGGTCATTGCTCCATCCCCAGGTTCAAATGATGTGGCCTAATGAAACCAGCTTCAGCAACTACTGGAAAACACGTTTCCAAGGTTTTACTCTCCAACAGTTTCAGCTAGGCCAAGCTCATAGTCTCTCTTTCTGGGTCAACCCGGAGACCATGATACGCTATAACCAAGTAGAGGTTCTGCCTATCTCACTGCAACTCTCTCCACAGGTCTCTGCTGACAAACTTACACTCCTGCCAACACTAGACCAAAATCCTAGCCAACTCTTTCAAAACCTTCCATTGATAGCACAACGGATGGTGATCCAAACGGGCAGAGAAACAGTAGACCAATGGCTTATCCTGAGTGGTGGACCAGCAGATTTGGAAGCTCCAATCCTGCCACCAATAACCCCTGTAAGCAGAAAAATCAACCTGCCAATTTTGATGTATCACCATATCACAAATACTCCAACACATAACATGCTTGATCTCAGTCTCACCGTTACCCCCAACGTTTTTGGCCAACAATTGGACTATCTCAAGCAGCATGGATATCATACAATCACCTTTAATCAACTTTTTGATTTTCTCTACTACAATGGGCCTTTGCCCAGCAAACCAATTATTCTCACCTTTGATGATGGCTATGATGATGCATATACATTTGCCTACCCAATTTTGCGAAAGCATGGATACAGCGGCATGTTCTATATCATCACAGGGAAAGTTGGCTGGAAGGGACAGGCAACGTGGGATCAGCTATGTGAAATGCTAGCCAATGGGATGCAAATGGGCTCACATACCATTACCCACCGTAACATGGGAGAAGTTTGGCGCATCTCACCCCAGGTAGCTCAACAAGAGTTCCAACAGTCTCGGCAAGATATGCAGACACGATTGGGGGTCATTATCCAGCAGTTTTGTTATCCCACGGGAGAGCCATTTCATCACGAGAAACCAGTGGTGCAACAAGCCATCATGGCACTCTTGGAGCAAGATGGCTATATTGGAGCCACCACAGATCCACCACCAGTGGGAATGACGCAGGATAGTCAAAAGCCATTTATCTTATTGCGTGTTCGTGTTGATGGTCGTGAGTCACTACAAGAGTATTTTAACAGTCTTCCGTGAGGGGTATATAGAACCTCGGGAAGGTCTGCCCCTGTGATTTGTCAATCCAAGGTAAATCTTGCGGTTTTCTCAAAAAAGCCTACAAAGGACTTTACAATAGAGGTTGACTGTGCTATGATCAAATTCGCTTGGGGATGTAGCTCAGCTGGAAGAGCGCAACAATCGCACTGTTGAGGTCAGGGGTTCGAGCCCCCTCATCTCCACTTATAAAAGGCTTGCATATCACAGCCTTTTGTGGTAGGATACTACCCGCAAGTAAACAGCGACGAGCAGGAGTAGTAGGTCGTTTGCAATCCTTTTTAAGGAGAGCATGACAGAGAGTAGCCGGATGCTGCAAGGCTACAATGCTTGGCTGAACTCGCCTGTGAGCAGCGAGTGTGAATGGGTCTTGACAAGACTGATATAATCAGTTCTGTTGAAGGGCTTAGCAGACAATCCAAGTGCTAAGACCAAAAGTACTATAAGATCCTTGAGCACTTGTCGGGACGCCCGTTATAGCGTATAATGAGAAACAGATTGAGAGTTGACCACATTGAGTAAGTGTGTGTCAAAGATCATACCAGTATATATGGGCCTGTAGCGCAGCTGGGAGAGCGCCTCCATGGCATGGAGGAGGTCAGGGGTTCGAGCCCCCTCAGGTCCACCATCTTTCTTCTCAATCAAAGAATCAGGGTGGTACCACGGAAAGATCTTTCGTCCCTAACGGATGAAAGATCTTTTTCTTGTTGGTTTCAACTTTTATCGCTGGTGTCAGGGGCCCTATTCCCTCAGGGAGAGTGGGCTTGCAGAGATGGAGTGGCATCTGCTCGTCTTCTCTGCTTACTTCACCTGACCAGTTCTCTCGCACTTGTAATCTTCATCATTTTGGAATGCATCTTGAGAGGCAGAGTTTATGATTACGCGCACAAAATATAATCCTAAAGAGATTGAGAGCAAATGGCAAGCTCAATGGGAGGCAGATCGGCAGTATCATGCCTCTGATGATTCCCCCAAGCCCAAGTTTTATCATCTAGTAATGTTCCCCTATCCGTCCGGCGATCTACATATGGGACACTGGTACAATTACTCACCATTCGATACTTATGGTCGCTTTAAGCGTATGCAAGGCAACAACGTTATGCAACCCATTGGTTTTGATGCCTTTGGGCTACCAGCGGAGAATGCTGCTATCAAGCGTGGTATTCAGGCTCGTACTTGGACGCTAGCAAACATCGAAAATATGCGCAACCAACTGCGCTCAATGGGCGCACAGTGGGATTGGTCTCGGGAGGTTGTTACTTGTCAGCCTGACTATTATAAGTGGACCCAGTGGCTCTTCTTGCAATTTTATAAACATGGGTTAGCGTACCGAACCAAAGCACCTGCCAACTGGTGTACTAATTGTAATACCACTTTGGCTAATGAGCAGGTACTGGCCGACGGTACTTGTGAACGCTGTGGGAGTATCGTCATTCGCAAAGAGATCGATCAGTGGTTGCTGAAGATTTCAGCCTATGCTGAGCGATTGCTGGATTTCTCTGGGGTAATCGATTGGCCTGAAAAGACCATTATAATGCAGCGTAACTGGATTGGGCGCAGTGAGGGTGCAGAGATCCGCTTTACTTGCGAAATTGATGGGCAGCGCAAGGAGATCCCGGTCTTTACGACCCGCCCAGACACGATCTATGGGGTCACCTTCTTCGTGTTAGCTCCTGAGCATCCCTGGGTAGAGAGGATTACAACACCCGAACAGAAGGCGGCTGTTGAGGCTTATGTGAAACAAGCTCAGCGCATGACCGAGATTGAGCGTATGAGTACTGAGAAGGAAAAAACGGGCGTCTTCACAGGTGGCTATGTTACTAACCCTGTCAGTGGAGAGAGAGTTCCCGTTTGGATTTCTGACTATGTACTAATGAGCTATGGCTCGGGTGCAGTTATGGGTGTGCCTGCCCATGATCAGCGCGACTTCGAATTTGCTCGCAAGTTCGGTCTTCCAATCCGCGAGGTCATCCGTCCAGAGGGCGAGGAGTCGAGTGATCCTGCGACTTGGACACAGGCGAAAGAGGCATTGGGGGTAATGGTCAATTCTGGTTCCTTCAATGGCACACCTGCTGACCGAGCAATTGCAGAAATTATTCGGTATGTCGAAGAAAAAGGTATTGGCAAGCAGATGGTAAACTACCGTCTGCGAGACTGGTTGATCAGTCGCCAGCGCTACTGGGGCGCACCTATCCCCATTGTCTACTGTCCCGAGCATGGCACTGTTCCCGTTCCAGAGGACCAATTGCCAGTCTGGTTGCCTGAGAATGTCCAGTTCAAATCTACTGGTGAGTCGCCACTGCGTTATGAGCTAGATTTCCTCAATACAACCTGTCCGGTCTGTGGTGGGCCAGCAACACGCGAAGCAGATACAATGGACACCTTTATTGACTCATCTTGGTACTTCCTGCGTTATGCTGATCCCCATAATAGTGAAGCTGCTTGGAGTCCCGAAAAGCTGCAAAAGTGGTTGCCTGTTGATCAGTATGTTGGCGGTGTCGAGCATGCTATTCTGCACCTGTTGTATTCACGCTTCTTTGTCAAAGCTCTCCATGACATGGGGCATATAGACTTCGATGAACCATTCTTGCGCTTGTTCCATCAAGGTATGGTATTGGGCTCTGATGGCCAGAAGATGTCCAAATCGCGTGGTAATGTCGAAGCACCTGATAAATATATTAGTAAGTATGGTGCAGATACTGTACGTTGCTATATGATGTTTATCGGACCATTTGAAGCTGGAGGCTCTTTCAAAGCAGACAACTTGGAGGGTATCTGGCGCTTCCTCAATCGTTTCTGGAGTTTAGTCAACGAAACTTGGATGGATGGTGCGCATGATACAGAGACCAGAGAAAGTAAAGCCATCGAGCGACTGTGCCATAAAACCATCAAGCGCGTCACTGAGGATCTGAACAACTTTCACTTTAATACTGCTCTGGCAGCTCTGATGGAATGTAATAATGTGCTTATCAAGCAACAGCATGACGTAGTTGCTCGAAGCCGGGCCTATCGTAGGGCTTTGGAGACTATGATGCAGCTGCTAGCACCGTTTGCCCCACACATTACCGAAGAGCTATGGCAACAGACTGGTCATACAGGTAGCATCCATAGTACCGACTGGCCTGTTTACAATGAAGCATTAACACAGGATGAAGCCTTTACACTAGTCATCCAAGTGAATGGCAAAGTGCGCGAACGTGTTGAGGTTCCTGCTGATATTAGCGAACAAGAAGTTCGTGAGTTAGTTGTGAGCAATCCGAAGGTAGCGACATTCATCGGTGAATCAACGATCCAAAAGATCATTTATATTCCTGGTCGTTTGGTAAATGTAGTTGTGCG
>CBJMBI010000084.1:0-11208 GCA_966427955.1 uncultured Ktedonobacterales bacterium | reverse complement strand
CCTTGTTATTCCTCAAAAGTGGGGAAAGATATACCTAAAAGTTCCAACAATAACCAAATTCTTACCCCATCCTCAACGTAATACATTCTATTTGGTCTATATAATAGCCTAGGCGTTTTTCATTTTTCTATGAACGCATATAGCTAAGAATGTTTTTCATAAACTTAATAATAACTTCCAAATAAAAATAGAGTTGTTGATGGAGAATATTTTTACCTGTTATTAATATTTTTTCCCTAGAAGAGATTGAACGGCATCTAGGTATCGGTTTGTATCAGGCAATTGGAGGATTTCCAAATTGTAGGAGTTATTTGTGGAAATGGAAAGTAAGAGGTTATGATAGTAAAATAATGGAAAGCATAGTAAAAAGTGAAAGTCAGCATGCTTTTCGTCAAGAGAGAACAAGATTATCTCAGACGATGGGTCTGCGAGAATTAGTTCCCTTGGGTGTAGGAGGCACAATTGGAGGGGCTATTTTTGTTTTGGTGGGAAAAGCAATTGATCAGGCAGGGCCACTTGGAGCCCTTGCATCTTTTGTCCTAGCCTTTCTGGTTGCACTGGTAGTCGCATTGCCCTATGCAGAGCTTGCATGCCGCTTCCCTCTTGCTGGAGGCGGCTATGCATTTGTGCAAGCCATTCTGGGACGACATTGGGGCTTTTTGATGGGATGGGTCTATGCAGGCTCTTGGCTTTTTATTGGTAGCTATGTCACTCTCGGATTCGGTGGATACTTCCAGCAAGTCTTATCAGCAATCTTCCCAAGTACTAGTCAAGTTCCATCCATTTATTATACTGTCCTACTAATCATTGGGATCCTGATCATCAATCTGGCTGGGGGGCGTCTCTTTACTCGCTTACAAAAATTGATCGTACTACTGGCAGTTGTGGCATTAATTGGAGCTAGTATAGCAGGGCTTTCTAGTGCTCTTATTGGTTTCCATGGTGCTACCATCGCACGATTTTCGCTAGTCTTGCCTCATGGAATTAGTGGCATCCTAGAGACGGCGTCCCTTGCATTTCTGGCCCTATCAGGTTTTGATATCGTGGCAACAACTGGTGAGGAGGTTAAGAAGCCAAAGCGCACGCTTCCACTTGCCATCCTTCTCACACTAGGAATTATTCTTGTCCTCTATCTCCTTGTTACCGCTGCAACAGCAGGAGTGCTCTCAGGAAATGCACTTAATACGAAAACACCGCTAGCTGACGCGGCCAAACAACTTTTTGGCGGAACTGGGCAACTATTTATCTCAATCGTTGCCGCCTTAACCACTGCCGCAACAGGGAACGCTGTCTTAGCTGCAACATCACGAATTACATTTGCTATGGCACGAGATGGACTACTCCCTCGCTCTTTTGCATATGTGCATCCATCTAATAAAGTTCCAAAAGTTGCAATTCTTGCCAATGGCGTAGTTTTCTTGCTGCTTGCTCTGACACGTTCCATCGCCTTACTATCTGCCGTTGGAAGTTTTCTATATATTCTGCAATTTATCTTTCCTCTAGTTGGTCTCGTAATAGTACGTTACCATTCAAAGGCCGTGCCATCATTTTACACGCCTTTCCCAAACCTTATCTTTCCACTCGCATTTGGAGGATGTTTACTCCTGCTCTATGCAAGTGCGCAAGAAGGGGGGATAGGTGTGAGCTGTGGCTGGTTAATAGCAGGCCTAATAATTCATCTAAGTTTTCAGGGTTTGATGGACTATTTCTACCGAAAACGATATATGAAAAAAGGATATATGGCAATAATGGATGAAATATCTCTGATTAAAGATAAAATTAATAAAGTGCTTAAGAGCCCACAAGTTTGTTTTGAAGAGCTTGAAGCTGTGCAGCCACATATAGCTGAACTCAAGCGACTCCGAACTGTTCAGATACGCATTGAGGAGTTGCAGCAATTTCGCTCAGCTCAGGAGAGAATTGAAGAGTTTAAGCAGCTTCGAGTCACTCAAGCACGTGTTGAGGAACTTGAATTACTTCAGGCTAATCAAGCACGCATTGAGGAATTAAAAATGCAGCGAACCAATCAGGTGCATACTGAAGAACTTAAGTTCCTGCAAACTATTGAAATGCAACAGGGAAATAGAAAAGTATTTCCAGTTTTTGAAAACCTGCTCCATGATACCCTGAAAATTCCTGTTTACAGGAGAAGAATAGCAAAAAAGGATATCACGTGATATCAAGGAAGAGTGGAACAACTTCAGAGAAGAAGTATGGAAGTGTCCTATATCAGTTCCCCATAAGGTATCTGGACAAACCAAGTCTTATCCAATAGTATGCTCTCCATTAGCTACTTTACTACGAGCCGATAGCAAAATTTGGTATGGTACAGATTGCCAAATAGCTTGGCAAGACCATTTATAATAGGTATGTGCTACCCAAGGAACCTAGTAGAATAACCTCAATATTATGCTATAATGTCTTACCAATGGGTAGCCTTTTTTCCCTCCCACCCCGTCGACGGGATAGGTCTCCAGAAAGGATTTTTTTATGACAGAAAAAAAAACAGACTTCAGCAATATGCCGATTGTTGCTTGCGTGACTGTGGGAGCACTTGAAGAGAACTGTTATTTGTATGCCTGCCCCAAGACACGAGAAGCAGTCATTATCGATCCTGGTGACGAAGCACAACGTATTCTGGAGGCCATCCAAGAATACAAACTCATACCGAAATATATTCTTAATACGCATGGGCACATTGACCATATTTGTGCTATTGATGAAGTTAGTGAAGTTTATCCCGTTCCACTTGCGATCCATCCCGCCGATCTTCCTATGTATACTGATGAGTGGCATGCTCAGAGATATGGCCGTTCAGCACCACTTGTCAAAAGGAAACCGGATATTCTTTTGAAAGAAGGCGACCGGATCACCTTTGGTACACTGACCTTGGAGGTTTTGCATACACCCGGTCATTCACCAGGGAGTGTCTGTCTAGTTAGCCGACCTCATTGTGTCTTCAGTGGAGATACACTCTTTCAACGCGGTATTGGACGAACCGATCTTCCCGGAGGAAACTATAGACAAATTGAGCAATCAATCCGTAAGAAATTGTATACGCTAGAAGACGATCTGATCGTTTTTCCGGGTCACGGTGAGTCAACCACGATCGCTGAAGAAAAGCATGAAAATCCGTTTATAAATATAGAGGAGTAACATTGTGTCTGTTATCTGTGTAATTGGTACAGGCTACGTGGGTCTGGTAACGGGCACTTGCCTTGCTGATATGGGCAATACCGTCACCTGTGTTGATATCGTTAAAGAGAAAATTGATCGCCTGAACCAGGGAATATTGCCAATTTATGAACCAGGCCTGGAGGAAATGGTAGAGCGCAATGTGCGGGCCGAGCGTTTACGCTTTACCACTAGTTACCAAGTAGGTTTGGAAAACAGCGAATTTATTTTTATTGCAGTTAATACTCCAACTGGAAATAGTCAGGGTGGCGCAGATATGCGCTATGTGGAGAGTGCTGCCCGTAGTATTGCTGAGCATCTAGACCACTATGCCATTATCATTAATAAAAGTACGGTCCCAGTTGGTAGTGGCGATGTGGTCT
This sequence comes from uncultured Ktedonobacterales bacterium, assembly GCA_966427955.1. GTDB lineage: Bacteria > Chloroflexota > Ktedonobacteria > Ktedonobacterales > Ktedonobacteraceae > DASYAN01. The sequence continues at coordinate 7,651 of CBJMBI010000084.1, read as the reverse complement.
CACGTGTGACACGTAGCAGCCTCAAGCGGCCAGGTGTGACTTTCTCTGTCGTCTCGAATCCGGAATTCCTGCGTGAAGGTGCTGCACTACAAGACTTCCAGCATCCTGATCGCGTCGTCCTAGGCTCCTCTGAACCGGAAGCAGCCCATAAGGTTGCACAACTCTATCTGCCATTACGTGCTCCTATTGTCATTACTGATCTATATACGGCAGAGATGATCAAGTATGCCTCTAATGCCTTCCTGGCAACAAAAATTTCCTTTATCAACGAAATTGCTCAGATTTGTGAGCGCCTGGGAGCTGATGTCAAAGAGGTTGCTGCTGGGATGGGCTATGATAAGCGTATTGGGCATGCCTTCTTAGACGCTGGACTCGGGTATGGAGGAAGCTGCTTTGAGGCCAATGAGACAGTCTTCGCACTCAATAGTCCTAATGTAGCTGCAGAACGCTTTGATACTCTGTTTGCCAAAGGCGGCACTCCATTTCAGGGAGATGTTGTGGAGCTTGTACAACCGCCTGAGCAACGTGTGCTTGCCTTTGATTTAGAAACAGGACAACCTGTTCTTGCTAATGTAAGAGCTATGACACGACGGCCTTATAAAGGCACTATGGTAAAGATTAACACCAGCATGGGACGCATGTTACGTGTTACTGCTGACCATCCAGTTATCCTACATAAAGATCAGCAATTCTCCATCCTGCCAGCCGCTATGGTTATGCCTGGTGATCAACTGATGGCCTTGTGTGAATTACCTACCGTTGAACAAGCTACAGATCTCAACTTAATCGACCTACTCAGAGATACTGCCCTAGAGGCAGATGTTTATGTACAGCCTACGGATAACACGTTCAGTGAGCAATATGACCGATTTGCATCAGCAATTCCAAAGGATATGCTCAAATATCCTCATGAAATCAAGCGCTATAATCGGATGTCACTGCGTCTGTTCCGCTATTTGAGTGATTTATGCGTCCTCAATGTCCCTGCTGATAAATTGAGGCTGTATACGGCTAAAGGGGCAGCAACGATGATCAATGCCGTAATTCCGGTTGATGCAGATTTGCTACGGTTATGCGGCTATTATCTCGCTGAAGGCTACCTTTCTCAAGATATAGGACGGGCAGGTGCTGTGCGTGAGCGAGTCGGCATCTGCTTCCACGAGCAAGAGACAGAATATATCACAGACGTACAACGTATTTTGAGCCGTTGGGGCATGAAATTTATCGAAAGACGTGCCACCAGTGCATTGACAACAATTGTCTCTTCACGTATCTTTGTTTGGCTGCTACGTGATATCTTGCGCTGCGGCACACGCTCAGAAGATAAGGCCCCACCTCGCCTAGCCTTTAATGTCCCACATGAATTACGATGGGAATTAATCCGCGGTGCATTCAGTGGAGATGGCGCGGTTACAACAGTGCAAAACGGAAACAATGTGATGCTGGAATACGCCACTGTCAGCAAAGCACTGGCAGATGGTATGGTATTACTGTTACAAACCATTGGTGTTATCCCCTCTATTCGCAGACGTTGGATGAATAAATCAAAGCAGGAAGCATATATTCTAAGAGTAAGCGGCTACGAACAGATAGCTATGCTCAAGGATATCTTCGGAGACAAACGCCGTGCACAGATTGAAAGCATCTTAGCAGGTTATCAACGTCATATTCAGCCCAGTGGTTATCAGCGGCATGGGGCCTTTGCAACGCTTACAGTTCGTGAAGTCGAGCAGGAAGACGTTGAAACAACTGTCTATAGTATGGAGACTAGCACTGGAACGCTCATTGCATCGTCTGGTTTGATCAGCCATAATTGTTTCCCGAAAGATGTACGTGCATTAGCCCATATGGCGGACGAAGCTGGTCTACACCCACAATTACTGCATGCGGTAATGGAGATTAATCATGACCAGCGTCGTCTGGTAGTAACCAAATTGACCAATCTTCTTGGTTCTCTACGTGGTTGCAAGATTGGTATTCTAGGTTTAGCCTTCAAACCAAATACCGATGATATGCGCGAAGCTCCATCAGTTGACATCATCCGTTGGGTAACTACCCAGGGAGCAACAGTACGAGTCTATGATCCTGTTGCGATGGAGACCGGTAGAGAGGCGCTGCAACAGGATCATGTCCCTATGGACGCTGTAACTTTTTGTGAGAATGCTTACGAGGTTGCAGACAAGGTTGATGCACTGGTCATTGTTACAGACTGGAATGAGTTCAAATCGCTCAACATGCTACGCATTCGTAACAGTATGCGTCGCCCAATCCTAGTTGATGGTCGCAATATCTATGAATCAGCCGAGATGGAACGTCTAGGTTTCATCTATCGTGGGATGGGTCGTGGAGGTACACGAGCCCCGTCTGTCCTGCCGCCAGCAGATACCAGTGAGGCCATTGAGATAGTGCATCAGACTATGCCAGTGGGAAAATTAGCGCATGGAAAATGACCAGCCTCTACTCTTCACGCCATTAGTGAACAGGCCGGGAGAGCCTATTCCCGATTGGCTCTTCGGGCCTGCTGGAGTAGCTGGTCTGCCTGCCCCACTTCATCTTCCTCAGGGAGTGAATATCGCGGTAGGTATCGATATGATCGAGGTCGAGCGTATACGCAAGGTCTACGAAAAACACGGTGAGCGTTTCCTGGCTCGTGTCTTCACCCAGAACGAAGTCCAGCAGTGCCGGGGAAAAATTATCCGTCTAGCTGGACGCTTTGCTGCTAAGGAGGCCATCAGCAAAGCTCTTGGCACAGGCATGCGCGGAGTAAATTGGCGTGAGATGGAGATCGTGCAACTGCGCAGTGGCCGTCCCAGTGTACGCCTCCATGGTTCTGCCAAACAGCGTGCCGTACAGCTCGGTCTGAGCGCATTTGATGTGAGTATTGCTGATCTGGCTCAACTCTCTATTGCTATCGCCATCGGTGTACAGACTAATATCTCTACTATAGATCATTTCCCGCAAGATACACAGAGGGAGCAGGACAGGAGTAAATGAGAGCGTTATTGCAGCGTGTAAGTCGGGCAAGCGTTACTGTTGAAGAGCAGGTTGTTGGTCAAATAGGTTGGGGGTTGCTGATCTTTCTTGGGGTAGGGCAAGGTGATGGCGAGGCTCAGGTAAAGGTCCTAGCTGATAAAATTGTCCAATTGCGCATATTTGGAGATGAAGCTGGCAAAATGAACCGTTCACTGCTAGATATCCAGGGAGAGGTTTTAGTTATTTCTCAATTTACCCTCCATGCGGATATCCGACGAGGGCGTCGCCCCAGCTTTACAAATGCAGCACCCCCCTCAATTGCTGAGCCCCTCTATGAGCGTTTCAAAGAGACAATTGCTAGCTATGGGCTTACAGTTGCAAGTGGGATTTTTGGTGCTTCGATGCAAATTGAACTTTGTAATGAAGGGCCAGTAACTATTTGGATGGATAGCGAGGAATTGTGATCTCACTGCCAAGAAGGCTCGACAAGTTCAAGCAACTTGAGAAGCCTTCTCGAAGGCGCTCTAGGAAGATAGAAATCTCTACGATATTCTGACAAGAGGAAACTCCAGCAACTCTCATTATGTGCTCAATCTGAAACTGCTAGATTATTCCCTCTTCCAACTCCTAATATATATTACACCTCTTTTGTGGTGAGAAACTGTACACTAAAAAGTTGCTGGGGATCTGTCCATACATGTTGGACGGTCAAACCAGCTTTTTTAGCAATAGATGCGAATCCTTCTAAAGTAAACTTATATGAGTTTTCTGTCCATATACTCTCTCCTCGTGCAAAAGGAATCTCAACTCCTCCAATGCGAACGCTCTGGTTCTTGAGACTCACAAGATGCATCTCGATCCGACCCTCTGTGGGATTGAAGAATGCATAGTGCTCAAACTGATCAAGTTGGAAGTTACCCCCAAGTTCCTGGTTGATGCGTACGAGCAGATTCTTGTTAAACTGTTCTGTCAAGCTTTGTCGGTCATTATAGGCTTGATGCAGAAGCGTTGCATCTTTCTTTAAATCTAATCCGATCAGCAGACCTCCACCCTGACAGACAGTTGCAATGTGTTTGAGGAAGCTCAGACCAAGCTCTGGATCAAAGTTGCCGAAGGTCGAGCCAGGATAATAGACAATCCTGCGCCCCACCTTTCTGACTGGCTGGGGGATCTCAAAAGCACTCGTATAATCTGCACAGACTGGCAAGATTTCCAAATCAGGATAGGCAGATGCTAATGCAGCCACGGCCTGTGCAAGATGCTCTTTTGAGATGTCTATGGGTACATACCCTACTGGACTCTCCAGAGCATCCAGTAACAAGCGGACTTTTGCACTGTTTCCGCTCCCATACTCGATGAGCAAACAATTGGGTCCAAGCAATGATGCCATCTCTTGGACCCTCTGCTGCATAATATACATCTCAGTTCTTGTAATATAATACTCGTCGAGCAAACAAATCTGCTCAAACAAACGCGAACCACGTTCATCGTAGAAGTATTTACTCGGTAGTTCTTTTCTCGGCTTCAGCAATCCTTGCAATACATCCTCAAGAAATGTGTCCCGCTGCGGTTCAAAGTCATAGAGCCGCTGTGGGTAATTGGAATGCTGTGGAATACTACACCTCCCGTGCAAGTCGAATTCCCATAAATTGCCAACGAGCATGAGGGGGAAAGAAGTTTCGGTAGGTTGGTCGAATATGCGAGCGAGAGGTCGCACACGAACCTCCGCGCAACACAAACTGGTTGCACATGAACTTCCCGTTATACTCCCCTACAGCACCTGCTGCTGGCTTATAACCAGGATACGGCAAGTAGGCACTCTGTGTCCACTCCCAGACATCACCATACATCTGAGTCAGTTTCCCGCCTGAAGTGTCGTTATTTAAAGCCACAGGATGGTAGAAGCCCTCTTCGACAAAATTCCCTTTAATGGGAACATCGTGTGAAGCTACTTCCCACTCTGCCTCTGTAGCAAGGCGTGCATTAGCCCAACGTGCATAAGCATCAGCTTCGTAATAACTCACATGGCAGACCGGCTCGGCAGGATCTACTTCGCAAAAGCCGTGGAGTGTCATCGTCAACCAGCGACCATCTCGCTTTTCCCAGTACAGAGGAGCCTCCCATCCCTCCTGTTGCACCGTACTCCAGCCATCGGAGAGCCACAGAAGCGGATTAGTATAGCCGCCGTCTTTGATAAATTCCAGGTATTCACCGTTCGTAACCAAACGTGAAGCCAACTGGAACGCATGGAGAAATTCTTGATGCCTGGGCTCTTCATTATCAAAGCAAAATCCCTCTCCCTCATGTCCTATCCAATCGACACCCTCGGGATAGGTAACCCACGCTATCGGGGGAATATCTGCCGAAGGTATATGTTTCCGCTCCTGATAGACAGGATGTAGAGGATTAAGGGACAAAACGTGTTTTATGTCGGTAATGATCAATTCTTGGTGTTGCTGCTCATGATTGAGACCAATAGTAATGATCGGTGCAATTTCAGCCAGTTGTCGCTCATCTACCCGATTGAGCAGGTCAACAACATGCTGATCCACGTATCGGCGGTATAGGTATACCTCCTCAACAGTAGGGCGAGAAAGCAGACCTCGCATGGGCCGAGCATGGCGTTTGCCAAGAGAGTTGTAATAAGAGTTAAAAAGGTACGCGTACTGTGGATGAAAAGATGTGTATCCAGCAAGCGCTGGAGAAAGCAGAAAGGTCTCCCAGAACCAAGTCACATGGGCGAGGTGCCATTTCGTCGGACTCACATCCGGCATTGACTGAATAACATAATCTTCAGTCACTAACGGTTCACATAATTGCTCTGTGAAGCGGCGAACGGCTTGATATCGCTCAATAAAATCATGCTTGGAGACTGGGATAGTGTCAGATGGAGACACAGAGATGTCCTTTGCCACAATCAATCCTTTCTCTCGTATCAGGGTATCTGGATCAACAGCATCCAGTTGAACAAACACTACAGAATGATGAACATCATAGGCATTCCAGAATTGAGTATAACACATTTTTAAAAACATCAATATATAAAAACATCATCAAAATAATTGCTAAATCCCCTCAAAGAGATCCATGTTTTGTTGAAGAAGATTGAGGCTATGCAAGAGAGAGAAGAATGTGTCCTTTGTTATTGAAGCCATTCCAAAAAGTAGTGTAAAATATGCAAGGTACTGTACTTCATAACCTATACCTTGATCGTACAGCCAATGCTGATGCATAGATGCTCCCCACAAGTTTGCTGCAAGGCAGGAGGAATAGAGGAAAGCATGTCAAAGGACCCTTTGGAACGAAAATCCTATCGTAAAAGTCCCGGAAGGCAGTATGGATATGATTATAACCCACTCCAGAGTCAAAGTGGATTAACAACCAGCAGACCTGATGCACTACTGGTTCAGCGGCCTGATCCACGCCGCACCCGACAATTCCTGCGCCAAAGTATCATCGCTGGCAAACGCTCGATCAGTGAAGAAACCGAGCCAGTGACCTCTCGCAAGCACAGTACTGCAATATTAGATACACCGATATCCATCTCTTCTGCTCATCCAAAAATAACGCGACGAATACGCTATACGACCCAGGACCTGCTATATAAAGAACCAGATGGACCAAAGCTCACAAAACGGTTTCACCATCATACTGCTCTTCATCCAAAAACCACACGACGAATACGTCATACAACGCAAAATCTTTTAGCTAGTGAAAATCGTGGAGAAATTCCAACAAAGCGGTTCAAGCATCATCCTACGACGCATCTAAAGACCACGCGGCGCATACGCTATACTGTGCAGGATCTTCCAAACCATCAACAAGAGGAGCGAGACCCTATCACGCAGCTCAGCACGCGAATTCCCTCTCGTACTGGTCGTCTAAATGAACCTCATAGTCCTGTCACACGCCATTTAATGGATCATGAAGAAGACATATATGAAGAGTCAGGGAAGATGGGAAATAAAGATATGGGCTTGGAGAAATTCGAAGAAAAAGGTCCTCTTGATGAAAAATATGCTGAAAGAACTCCCATACGTCCTCACCAACGACATATCCCAGCACGTCCTCTCGTTAGTAAACGGAGCAGAGTTCGGCCTGAGCGTGAGATACAATCATCTAATGACTATGACCCTGACCATATCTATGAGGAGGGTGAAGAATTACCTCCTGGCTTGCGTGTAGTAAAAAGGCATAAGACCTCGCGTAGGGGATTGCTAGTAGGGGTTGGTATGGGTGCGGGTATCTTAGCACTTGGTGGGATAGTGGCAACCTCCGAATTAACACCCAAATCAACATTGCAAAATGACCATACCTCGCATGCTATTCAGGAAGCATTCAATCGTGGAGTCGCACAGGGATCGGACTCGGTCCGTAGGGAGTTGGTCTCAGCATTGGATGCTCTGGAAGGGTTTACACTACAGGGTGCCATTGATGCTGCCAAATTAACACGTGTCTCCTATGATGTTTTTATCTCGCCGATCGTCCAATTTGGCTCTCAACTGACCAAAGATTTTCTCAGTGGCATGCTTGGCGCATTAAAAACAGCTCGTGGCTGGCTAGCTGGTATTTACCAGGATAATGTTACATTAGCGGCGATTCAGCATGTCCTTGAGTCATGGGTTGACCAAGTCTCGAAGCTGCCTAAGCAACTAGATGCGATCACGCAAACCGATCT
>CBJMBI010000083.1:0-11260 GCA_966427955.1 uncultured Ktedonobacterales bacterium | reverse complement strand
CCCAATTCTACTCCTAATTCTAGCCCCAACCAAACGATCAGTGTTACTTGTACAAATCCGGGTCCTCGAATAAACTGCGCAATAACAGGTCCATCAAATCTGACATTGCCAACACCAAGTGGTCCTCTAACTTGCATGTACCAACAGAACCAGTTATCTTGCACAGGTCCATCAAATCTGACATTGCCAACGCCAAATGGACCGGTAAATTGTGGCATACAGAACAAGCAGCTAGTTTGTAGCGGATCTGCCTTGATCCCACTTCTAGCAACTTTATTAGGTGTGACATTACCACCCACATTACCATCAAATGTAACTATTAGTTGCCAACCTCAGAATAACCAGCTAGTTTGTACTCCAGCAGCAAATCCAGCAGCACTTATAACCTGCATGCTTCAAAGTGGTCAGACAGTTTGCACAGCTCCCCTTCCGTCACTAGGGTTGTCATCACGTACAGTGCTCAATTGTGTGAACCAAAATAGCCAAGCCTCCCAGGCGACTTGCATTTCACATAGCTATCATACTTTCCAGCTCGCATCAAACAATCAAACAGCTAAGGCATCTTGTGAATTAGTCAAGGGCACAGATGCAGGCAACACAACATTAACCTTAAGCAGTGATATATCTGATAAACTGAAAGGTTTATTAGAAAAGAACGATGATAAGATAAAATACAGCTTAAATTGCAATAGCTGAATTGCAATCAATAACTCATCAATGATATGAAAATATGGTTGAATATCATTGATATTTCATCCAACATTTCTAGTATCAAGCGCCGATACCAAGTATTGACGCAAATTATTGCAAGTCTGGATGGTTTCGTCACGCTGCGTTGACTGAGGAATGAAACGGTGAACGCCTTCAAGAAAGGTACCCAAGGCAGCATCAATCACCCCTAATTCTTCTTCAGTTATTGGAAATAGTTCCTCTTGGCCATTAACACACGATGACTGAAGATGAGCAATTCTTTTCCGCAAGCGCTCAATGATTACGAGAAGACGTCCTCTCTCTTGCGATGGGGGAATGATCCGATGAACAAATTGAGCATAAGGAAATAGTACATACCCAATAGCAGTCAATTCGTTTACAGATAGCTTGACAAGCGGTTTTTGTTCTTGCTCGGAATTACTCTGTTTCTGTTCCATAAAAAAATCCTTTTCTGGGTATCTATCCCGATGACCAGGATAGGAGGAGGAAAGAAAGTTCCCTGTGGGGAGCCATTTTCTGTCGAAATGGCTCCGCCCCTTTGGTTTTCCAGGTCATGTTCACCTCGACAGTAACCGCAAGATCTTCCCATTTACGGGATTTAGGTTCCTGACCTTCCGATGATAGATATTTATAATGTTATTAATTAAATATTAACATTATAAAAGTATTGTGTCAAGGCAAATACTCCCTGTATAGTATGCATAGCAAAAAGTGAACCTGAAAGTGAACACTCATGATTCGTTTAAAGCTCAAAGAAGTTCTGCAAGAGAAGAAAATCAGCCAATCCAAGCTTTCGCGCATGGCTGATGTGTCACTAAACACTATCCAAGCAATGTACCACAACCCCTATCACGATGCTGTTCTAAGTACTCTTGATAGACTGGCAAAAGCGCTTGGTGTGAATGTCTGTGATCTCTATGAAGTAGTACCTGATGACGACGCATCTGCCTCATCATAGGCATTCGTTGTGTCAGCACTAAGATCGCCCGCTAGAAACTTATCCGATGATGCTTGGGTTATCTGATCATCGGTAAGTTTCTGGACGATTTCTGCTTGCACTTGGATGAACGTTTGCATAGCCTCCTCAGGACTCATATGTCGTGCGAGTTCTTCAAGGCAGATTCCCAACTTCTCTTGACGAGCTGTGAGGTAGGCATGTCTGGCTTTTGCGTTAAAATCGGTAAATACTCGCGAGGCTGCCTGATACTCAATGGCAATTTGCTGCTTGATGCGGGCAACCTCACTCTTGTTGGTTTCGTTCATAAGATCCTTCTTCCAAAGAGTTTGGCTAACAAAAATTGCTGGGATACTGATACCGAGAGTTATTTCTGTATTTTTATCCCAATGACTATACCACGCATCTAATCTATAAAACTGTGACTATTCCCCTGCAGATGCAGGAGCTTCTAGGGAATGGTTACCCAAGCTCTGTAGTCCCAGAGCCAAAATGTTCAGGGCCGCATTGAGATCGCAATCGATGTGCAGATGGCAACAAGGGCACTCCAGAATATATTCAGCAGGCGGCTTTTTTTGCCGATGCCCACATTTGCTACACATTTGCATAATATAGGCCGGATTTACTTTAATCAACTTACGTTCAGCTTCTGCCGCTTTAACTGTAAGCTGGCTAAAAAATGCCGACCATGCCATGTCTGCAATGCTTTTTCTGAAACATGTATGGTGTGCCATCTGGTTCGCATGAAGATCCTCAACACAGATGACACCAAAATGATTGATGATTGATCGTGAATGCTGATGAGTAAAGTTCTGGCGTCTCCACTTGGCACGCTCATGCACCCGTGCTACTACCTTACGTCTCTTATGATGTCGCTTGGTATCCTTTTCAGCACAGGAAAGCCGACGCTGTGCTTTAGCAAGAGCCTTCTCCTCCATATGGAAGAACTGAGGATTGTCAATCTCTTCTTGGTTGGAAAGAGTCGCAAAAGCCTTTAGTCCAATGCTAACGCCAACTTGCTCGGGATTATCGGGCAAAGGCTCAGGCTCACATTCAGTAGTGAAGCAAGCATACCATTTACCCGTAGAGCTATAGGAAACTGTACAAGCCCGAGGAATCCCACGCAATGGGCGATGGAGTTCAATCTTGATATGCCCAATCTTGGAGAGAAAAAGCTTACCGTCCCTGATCTGACAACCATTTGGAACTTGCGGATAGGTAATGCTGTCATAGCGCCCTTGCCCTTTGAACCTGGGGAAACCTGGCTTTTCGCCACGCTTGCACCGCCTCAAGAAGGCTTTGAAGACTAGATCGATGCGAATAGCTACGTTTTGCAATACCTGGGAATGCACTATGTTGAGAGAGGGACGTTGCTGTTTGAGCGTCGCATACGTTCTTTGTTGTTCAAAACACGAGAGGACTTCTCCTCCATGCTCATAAGCATTCCTGCGTTGTTCCAACAGGTGGTTATAGAGCCAACGACACTCTTCAAGCGTTTCGTTGAGGAGCCTTGTCTGCTTTTTCGTTGGATAGATACGATACTTAAACTGTTTCTGCATTTATCTCCCCCAAATTCATGCTACATATCCCGGTTGATTTATATCTCTTGTACAGGATTTCGCAATTACTTTGCATCTACTACCTTACCAATACTCTAGCGAAACACTTTAAGTCTGACAATATTATAAACTTAATGTCAGCTGTTGTCAAGTAACTTGACAAACTCTTTGTTCCCATTGTATCGTATCTATACCCCTATCAGGGGGGTATGGGTATGCTTGCGATGAACATGGAGAGAAGATCATGGTTACTAAAGCAACTTCACAAAACGATTCCAATACCGTTGGACACCAAGCCATTCCTCAGGTCATACCTTGGCCAAAGCCAGGACCTGCCAAACCAGAAGCTGAAGCACATGTTATTCTCAACCTCGAAGGGATGACCTGTACCTCCTGTGCTATGCGCATTGAAAAGGGTCTTAAGAAGGTGCCAGGGGTGAAAGACGTGAGCGTCAACTTTGCTATAGAACAGGCTACAGTGGCCTACGATACGATGCAAACTACGGTTGAGCAGATATGCCAAAAAGTAGAGAATCTCGGGTACAAAATCACTCCTGCACAAACAAGAGCATTGGCAAATAGCATCTCTGAACCAGGGAATGCGCAAAGCCTTGGGGATGAGCAGAGCAAACGACGACGAATAGAGCTTCTTGGCAAGCGCACACTGTTGATTGTGGGTCTTGTACTGACTATACCTGTCGTCATTCTCAGTATGTTTTTTATGAACCGTTTCCCTGGTGAAAACACGCTTCTGTTAATGTTGACGACTCCAATCTGGGCTATCGTTGGCTGGGAGTTTCACCACGGAGCACTTAAAACTTTGCGCTATGGCAGCGCCAATATGGATACCTTGATTTCGCTTGGATCAACCGCAGCTTATGGCATGAGTGTAGTAGCAACATTCTTTCCACACGTTGTGGGTTCCGTCACTTTCTATGATACGGCAGCCTTGATTATCACGCTCATCTTCTTAGGCAAATACTTGGAAGCTCATGCTAAGGGACAGACCAGTGAGGCCATTAAAAAGTTGATGGGTTTGCAAGCTCGAACAGCACATGTCATACGTGATCAGAAAGAAGTGGAACTTCCTCTTGAACAAGTGCGTGTCGGCGATGAAGCGATTGTGCGTCCTGGTGAGAAAATTCCGGTGGATGGGATTGTACTGACTGGCTCCTCTTCAGTGGATGAGTCGATGATTACTGGAGAGAGTCTTCCAGTCGAGAAGGTTGTTGGAGACCTGTTAATTGGTGCAACGATTAATCAGCATGGTTTGCTACACATGCGTACAACGAAAGTGAACACTGATACTCTACTTGCCAGTATCATTCGCATGGTAGAGCAAGCACAAGCCTCAAAGGCACCCATCCAACGGCTTGCTGACACCATTTCAAGCATTTTTGTACCGACCGTCTTAAGTATTGCGGCTCTCACTTTCATTGGCTGGTCAGTCATTGGTCAAATGACTATGGCGGGCAATAGACCAGTAGCCAGCAATCCTTGGATCATAGCAATGGTGGCCGCTGTGGCTGTTTTGGTTGTGGCTTGTCCGTGTGCATTGGGTCTTGCAACACCAACAGCAATGATGGTTGGGATGGGCCGAGGTGCTCAACAGGGCATTCTTATCAAGAATGGCGAGAGTCTTGAACGGATCCAGGCCGTGCGGGCTGTGCTACTTGATAAGACTGGCACAATTACTAAAGGGAAACCAGAGCTGACTGATATCGTCACTGTCCCAGGCAGATCCGAACAGGATTTGCTCCGTTGGGTTGCAGAAGTAGAACAAGGCTCAGAACATCCATTGGCATCTGCTATAGTTAATGGTGCCAAGGCACGAGGACTTGCGCTTGGCACCGCTCCACAACACTTGATAGCGCTTGTTGGGCGCGGTTTGGAAGCTACTGTCGAGGATCACTATGTGTTGGTCGGTACACGACGCTTGTTTAGTGAACGTTCCATTGCCTATGTTGCTGTTGAGGAACAACTGGCCATATTGGAACAACAAGGCAAGACGGTAATGCTCGTCGCTATTGATGGAGCATTGGCAGGCTTGGTTGCTGTTGCCGATACTATCAAGGATGATTCAGTTGAAGCTATTGAGCAACTGCAAGCGCAAGGCTTTTCTGTCTGGATGATTACGGGTGATAATCGGCGCACTGCTCAGGCAATAGCCAAACAGGTTGGCATTTCGTCAGAGCATGTACTGGCCGAGGTTTTACCAGAAGACAAAGTTAACCAAGTTAAGCATCTGCAGGAGCAAGGTTGGACAGTGGCTTTCGCCGGGGACGGCATCAACGACGCACCAGCGCTGGTACAAGCTGATGTGGGAATTGCGATGGGAACAGGTACTGATATTGCGATGGAGACATCAGATATTACACTGGTTAAAGGAAACCTCAAGAGTGTGACAACGGCTCTAGCTCTCTCGCGTGCAACTTTGCACATCATTAAGCAGAATCTTTTCTGGGCCTTTGCCTATAACGTCATTCTCATTCCAACGGCCATCCTCTCACCGCTCATTCCTTTCTTGAAGGAGCAGGCCCCTATCTTCGCGGCAGCTGCAATGGCGCTTTCATCAGTCACAGTGGTGAACAACTCTCTGCGCCTGCGACGATTTCATCCGTAGCTTACTGGTTCATCGCACTCATGATGAGAAAAAGAAGGATGGTGAGAGATGCAGCAAGATCGGCAACAAGAGGTGCTCAAACGCCTCTCATCTATCGAGGAACATGTTACAGAAATCCATAAGATGGTGGAGCAGGACAGATACTGCATCGATATCTTGCGCCAAACGTATGCAGTACGTAAGGCGCTTGAAAATTTGGAAGCCATGATCCTAGAGGGCCATCTACGTACTTGCGTACCTGCAGGGATTAAAGGTAATCGCAGAGAAATGGTGATTGAGGAATTAGTTCAGCTCTACACCATTACTGGAAATCAGTAGCTTTTTTTTAGGATTCGTTTTGTATAGAAGGAGAATTTACACAATGGAGTCAACAACACTTGTCGCTCCCGATATCTCGTGTGAGCATTGCCAGCACGCTATCGAAAGCACTATTGGGAAAATAGATGGGGTCGCAAATGTCGCCGTGGATATTGCTGCCAAGACGGTACATGTTGAATATAATCCAAAGCTTGTTACACAGGCAAAGATTGAAGAGGTGCTGGACAATGTTGGCTATACCGTAGCCAAGTAAGTGCTTTCGTTGTGCAGGTGCTTGATAGCCCTGCACAACACAAGTAGACTGAAGAGACTCCTTCGCATGACCAAGCCAAATGAGTTTTCTCTTGACTTTTCTCTCAGTCTCTTGCTATAGTTGGGCTAGCCCTTCTTAACAGAAGAAATTCAATCAGCAGATGAGCCAAGCATTCGCACAAGGCTCATCATGTGCTCATAGAGGCATTAGACGGCCTCTTGTCAGTCTATTTGGAACATATAAGGAGAATTATCCATGGATACTGGGAGTAGTCGCCCTCCGAGTATGGGAAGGAGTCTACACCATTGTGTCGGTCCGGGCATTAAAGACTAGTTGATCACTGCGACGTACTCTACGGTGGTCTTCCTCTTGCCACCCACCGCACACCCGGTAGCGCTATATCATGCGTTGAGTCATGATCCGACCAGAAGCGGTGACGTGCCACTGCATTCAGGATCAGCCCTGACTTCAGATGACTATCAAGAGAGGAGCGACCTCATGGAGCAAACTAAATGCATCGCCAAAGCACCTCAGGCAACGACTTCTAAAAAGACGAAACGGCCACCACGTCTAATCAAACGTGTCCTCTTTTATCTAGGCATTTTTGGTCCCGGTCTCATTGCTGCTAATGCAGGCAATGACCCCGGTGGGATTGCCACCTACAGCACAATGGGATCACAGTTTGGCTATCAGATGCTCTGGGTAATGATTGTTTTAACAGTGGGAATGGCTGTCGTGCAAGAGATGTGTAGCCGCATGGGAGCAGTCACAGGCAAGGGGCTGTCTGATCTCATTCGCGAGAACTTCCCCCTTCGGCTCACCGTTTTCATTATGTTCATTTTTCTGCTCGCCAATGGGGGCGTGATTATCTCAGAATTCCTTGGCATTGCCGCTGCACTCAATCTCTTTGGCATCCCATCCTGGCTTGGTGCATCCTGCGGCGGTCTGCTCATCTGGGGGCTAGTCACTGCCGGCTCGTACCAACGCGTAGAAAAAATCTTCCTAGCTTTGACCTTTGTGTTCTTTGCCTATGTCTTCTCGGCCTTTCTTGCTAAACCCGACTGGGGACAAGTCCTTGTTGGAACAATAGCCCCAACAGTGCAATGGAATAGCACCTACATTTTGACCTTGGTAGCCGCTGTTGGCACAACCATTAGTCCCTACATGCAACTCTATGTGCAAAGTGCAGTTGCAGAGCGGGGAATTCGCATGAGCGAGTATAAGTACGAAAGGTTGGAAGTCTATATTGGAGCTATCTTCTCCAACTTAATTGCCATTTTCATCATTATCTCGACAGCGGCAACCCTTTTTGTCCACAGTGGAGGAAAAGGGGTTCCTATTGGGTCTGCAGCAGATGCAGCACAGGCCCTCAGACCCTTCCTGGGAATTTTTGCCAGTCGTGCGTTTGCAGTGGGGATGCTCGGAGCAGCCTTGCTAGCAGCTGGAGTGCTTCCACTTTCGACCAGCTACTCTCTAGCAGAGGCGTTTGGGTTTGAGCGCGGAGTAGGAAGATCATGGAAGGAAGCTCCCTTCTTCTGGGGACTCTTTACTCTCTTGATACTTATTGGTATGTTGGTAGCAATGGTACCGAATTTGCCAATTATTCAGATTTTACTTAATCTCTACTTACTCAATGGACTTTTGCTTCCAATCATCTTGTTTGCTATTTTATATCTGGTCAATCAGAAACAATTGATGGGACGCTATACTAATAGCTTGTTGTATAATATAATTTCCTATGCTCTAGCTATTGTAGTAAGCGTATTAGCCGTGATTTATCTTATCACTCAAGTATTCTCATTCTTTGGGATTGATTTTTTGAAATGATTTTGTCCATTACTACGAGCGCGCCTGCTTGAGTAGCCGACTTACTGGATATGGTGATGCAAGAAAGGCTTCGATCAAGGGTGTAACTGTCTTGGCTTGTGAGTACATAAATAAGTGCTCCCGACCTGAAACGATGTGATATCCCCCACAATGAGGTAAATGTTCAGCTAGCCAGCGTGTCCCAGCTTCAGGAGCCAAAAGATCATCAGCACGATTTATAAGCATAACAGGCACTGTAAGCTCATTGAGCTGCTTGCGCATGTCAAAGTTGCGAATCACAGGAAGAATTGAATATTTATAGACAAAGGGCAATTGGTAGACTTTACGCAATTGCTCTTCAATCAAATGGTGAGGCAATGCTGGTGTGGTATAGTTATCTCTAGTGCATGCTGTGATGCGCTGGAGAATGGCTTGGCGTAGAAATGCAGCTGGTAGCACATGTTCAATTGGCAAACGAATATAGAATTCATTCAGGAGTCGCGTTAGAGGATAAGGTGAAAGATGATAATCAGGGCCCTGGGCAATTATAGTTAATGAACGACATCGATGCGGATAACGGATGGCGAAGGCAATAAGTACTATTGTCGCATAACCATGTCCAACTAAGTCTGGTTGCTCCAACTTGAGACCATCAAGTACTAATCGTAACTCCTCGATGCGCTCCTCTAGTCCAATTTCGCGAGTGCGCATCTCTGGCCTACGGTAGAGAATAACACGCCGATTCTGGCTCAGAGCGCGTATCTGACGAGCATAGACAAATTCAAAATGCTCAAGGGTAGGAGCAAAAACGAGAGCATTGCCTTGGCCAATATCAATCAGTGGCATTTCTGTCGTGCCAATAATAGTCCGTCGCCAGAGTGACTCTATGTAGCTGACATCTGCATGGAATGTTGCATCTTTGATCCAGCCACCTTTGCGCATATTCACTTGCATCCTCCCTTAGTTTGTGATTATGTTCCCTCATGCGAACTACATTTGACATCTACGCAGGGTTAACAATGGGATTATACAACAGCCTTGAGGTAAAAGGCTCCTCACAAATAGCAAATACCGAAGACACTGTTCATACTCTCTTCTCTAGTACAGAGATCAGCTCACAGACAGAAGACTTGCATTGCCATCATCGATCTACAATGAACTACCCGGCAGCTACTCACAACGCAGCAATAAGCTATCTACAATTGACTTTTGGCCCATCTGTAGAGTAAAATAAGAGACAGCAGTACGCAGTGAAATAGAGAATCAGTAGTATGCGCCTTGCCTGTTGTGCCGCACATACATAATATAACATCACATGAGTGAAGATCACTCTCATCAAGAGAGGTGGAGGGAGACGGCCCTACGAAGCCCGGCAACCCACTTGTCCTAACAAGAAGGGTGCCAATTCCGGCGGAGAGTTGCATTCCGCAAGATGAGGGGAATGAGCAGAGACGCCCAGCCCCTGAAAATGCAGGGGTTTTTTTGTTGCCTCAAAATCCACCATGGCCTCCCAAACGTTTTGCCCATTGAGGGGTACAACAACCCCTTATGAATCAAGCGTGAGAAGAAAGGAATACTCTTAGAATAATGAGTAGCTTTATACGCAACCCAAAGACGTTTTTTACCAGTGAGTCGGTAACTGAAGGGCATCCAGATAAACTATGTGATCAAATTTCGGATGCTGTTCTCGATGCAATCCTGGCTCAGGACCCTTCGGCTCGCGTTGCTTGTGAGGCAGCCACAACAACTGGTCTAGTACTAGTTGCTGGTGAAATCACAACTTCCGCCTGGGTTGACATACCAGCTGTGGTCCGAAAAACTATCGAGCAGGTTGGCTATATCAACGCTGACTATGGCTTTGACTATCGCACATGTGGGGTTGTGACCTCGATTGGCAAGCAGTCACCAGATATTGATGTCGGCGTCAGCAGTTCTCTAGAGACCCGCATTGATGGCCTGACTCCTCTGACAGAAGATGAACTAGAACAAATTGGCGCTGGCGATCAGGGTATGATGATTGGATTTGCCTGCAACGAAACATCAGAATATATGCCAATGTCTATCAGTCTCGCTCACAAATTGACTCGTCAGCTCTCTCAGGTACGTCGCAAGTCATGGGGCGGCAATGGGCCACTGACCTATCTGCGCCCAGATGGAAAGAGTCAAGTGACTGTTCAGTACGAATATGGAGTTCCTGTACGCGTAGATACCGTTGTCATTTCCACACAGCATGCAGATTATGTTGATCGGGAACAAATTCGGCAAGATGTAATTGATCATATTATTAAACCTGTTATTCCAGAACACCTGCTTGATAGTGCAACAAAGATTTTTGTCAACCCCACTGGTCGCTTTGTCACTGGCGGTCCAATGGCTGATGCAGGTCTAACTGGGCGCAAAATTATTGTCGATACTTATGGTGGCGTGGCTCGTCATGGTGGCGGGGCATTTAGTGGTAAAGATCCAACCAAGGTTGATCGTTCGGCAGCTTATGCCGCACGCCATATTGCCAAAAATATTGTAGCTGCTGGTCTGGCTGATCGCTTGGAACTGCAAATCTCCTATGCGATTGGAGTAGCTCGGCCACTCTCTCTTTTTGTTGAAACATTCGGAACTGGCAAAGTCTCTGATCAAGAGATCATCCGTCTCATCAAAGAGCACTTCGATCTACGTCCAGCTGGTATCATCCAAGCACTCAATCTTCGCCGTCCAATCTACCAGCCAACGGCAGCCTTTGGTCACTTTGGCCGTACCGACATCGACCTTCCATGGGAGAAACTAGATAAGGTTCCTATGCTACGCAAGGGTGTTGGGGCCAGTGTTGAGAGCGGTGACGCCATTTCTTAGGTTCATCTTTTTGCCCCATTCCAACGGACGCAATGGATGATCTTTGACAAATTAAATAGGCCACCTCGCCGGACGAGCTGAAGCTGGTCCCTACCTTTTCTCGGGCTTAAGCCCTCTGGTCCTGCATTGGATATTCGAGCAAAAAGCGCTTCAGCGCCTGAAAGAGTAGGGACCCGATTTATCGCGTC
>CBJMBI010000082.1:0-11398 GCA_966427955.1 uncultured Ktedonobacterales bacterium | reverse complement strand
AGTATGCTATACTTGACGGTGTCAAGCAAGCCTACGTAGCTCAATGGCAGAGCAGCGCACTCTTAATGCGACGGTTGGAGGTTCGACTCCTCTCGTGGGCACCCATCCTCCTTATTCTCCTAGATACAGCCCCCCACCATCCATCGTCGGGTTAATGTGTCAAAGACGTCCGTTAATGCCCTATTATTGCAGCATCATAGAAGCAACGGATGTAGTTGTGCTAGCTTGGTCGGTTACAGTGCTAGCCTGCGTCTGCTTGGCTATTGGCAGCGTAAATGTGATACAGGTCCCCTGACCAAGAGTACTCTCAGCCCAAATGTTGCCACCATGGGCCGTAATAATTGCTTTGACGATCGAGAGTCCCAAGCCACTGCCACCTGTAGATGTCCTCCGCGAACGGTCAGCACGGTAGAAACGTTCAAAAATGTGCGGCAAGTCAGTTGGATCGATTCCGGTACCCGTATCTCTGACCCAAATGCGCAGAGCATCACCCTGCATAGCAGCTCCCACACGAATCGTCCCTCCGCTTGACGTATGGCGACGAGCATTGTCTAGCAGATTGAGTAAGACCTGTGTGATCCGATCACTATCAGCCATGACCAACGGAGTCCCTGGCTGTATGTCGTTATGCACATCAATGCCCCCCTGCTCACATTCTGGAGCAATCACCGCAATCGTCTCATCAACCTGAGCTTGCAGATCTAATGGCGCGAGATCGAGCTTGGTATGACCTGCTTCGAGTGATGTCATCTGCTGAATATCCGCAACTAGCCGCCGCATACGTTGCACCTCTCGTCCAATGCGCTGTGCCGTCTCCTGGCGCTGCTCCGCATCAGAGATGACATTGTCAGCCAGAGCTTCACTGAAACCCTGAATAGCAGTTAGAGGTGTAGCCAGATCATGAGCAATATTAGCAATCAGATCGCGACGCACTTGATCCTGACGGCGCAACTCATTAATATCAGCCTCAATCGTATCAGCCATCTCATTAAAAGTGAGCCCAAGTAGCCCCAATTCATCGAGATCTTGCGGCAAAGAGACACGCTGCGTATACTTCCCTTGCTTCATTTGCTCGGCTGCAACCGTTAAATCTTCTAGTGGCCGCGTAAAACGGCGTACAAGCAGAATACTAGTGCAAAGAGCAATACAAGCAACGACAAAACCAGCAAGCAGGATAGCCTGATTAATCTGCTGCAAAAAATCAAGATTGATAGGCCATTTCTGCTCCGCAAGAAACATCGCACCGACTACCCGACCATTCACTTGTAGAGGACGACTCGTATAGAATGAAGAGAAAGTCCCTTCGGGAGCAGAGAGCCGTATTTGACCAAAGTCTGTACCTTGCCCTTGTAATGCCTGCTTGAGTGCTTGGATAAGTGTGGGATTATTGCAGTTCTCAGCACCAATAAAAGCTTGGTCACACTGGGGACTATTATCCCCTTTGCCTATGATGGCCAAAAAGGTACCTGCCTCAAAAAGGCGTGCCGTGAGTCGATGACTACCAGTAATTTGGATGTACTGTTCGAGGTCTTTTTCCACAGAATTCGCTGTCTCTTGCAGTCGGCGATGCTGTAAATTAATGTAATAGTTTTGCACAGCCCATGAGGCAGCGAAACTCAGCACGAGGACGGTTCCAACTATGACAGCCAAGTAGCTCAGAACCAGTTTTGTTCTGAGGCTTAAGGCAGGACGGGAAGTATCGTTATCCATATCGCTTCTCCTCATGTGCGAGGCGAGGATATCATCGGCACGGCGACAAATTTATAGCCCACACCCCAAACTGTCTGGATATGATGTGGAATACCTGGGACGCTCTCAAGCTTTTTGCGCACAGTGCCAATATGCACATCGACGGTACGACCATCGCCCAAATAGGTATAGCCCCAGACTTGATTGAGCAAGGTCTCTCGCGTAAAGACACGGTCCGGCGCTGAGGCAAGAGCCACAAGCAAATCGAACTCCTTGGCCGTCAGTGTAACCAGTTGCCCATTAGCCACGACCTTGCGAGCTGGAATATTAATAACCAGTCCACCAAAACGCAGCTCGTCACCCGACGTTGACTCTTGCTCTTCTTTGACCGACTTACTCGCATCAGTCGTATTCATAGCACTTCGGCGCAGAATAGCCTTGACCCGGCTCACCAATTCACGAGGGCTGAACGGTTTGATCAAATAATCGTCGGCCCCTGACTCCAACCCTGTAATGCGATCTTCTTCTCCCTGACGAGCAGTGAGCATAAGAATAGGAGTGGTGGCCCAATTACGAATGCGCTTACAAACCTCTATCCCCTCAAGTCCTGGCAACATCAAATCAAGAATGACCAGATCGGGACATTCACGTGCATGCAATTCTAGCCCAGTGATCCCATCGCTAGCACTAATGACACTATAACCGGCCTGTTCCAGATAGAGCCGGATGACTTGAACAATATTTGCTTCGTCCTCGATAATGAGTATCTTCATAAGAACAGTTTCGCAGCTCCATGTGAAAAAAGTCCCAAAAATTTGTTAAATTTTGATCAAATCTGCCACTTTTCGCTCCCACCATCGAGAAGAGAATAGGACATACTCTATTATATCTCAACCAGCTCTTGCCCAATAGCATACCTAGCGACAAAGGGAAGCAATTCATATTTTTGCATAAGGATTGCTCACAATCAACGGACGCGCTGAAGCGGGTCCCTACGTTCTCTCGGGCTATTTGATATCTGTAAAAATGGGGCGCTTTAGCGCCTAAAAAGGTAGGGACCAGCTTGGAGTCGTCCGCTGCTCCCGCTACAAAGCAACAGCTCACTCATTGCAAAGACAGCCCTCTAGCTCATTGAGGTAAGAAAGATGTGTTTCAGAGTCCAGAGGCGCATTACTCAAGTAGATATGTTCCTCCGGAGACGTCCCTGTACGTAGGGCAAAAGTGAACGCACGAGGATCACCAGGTCCCGCTAATGCCGCCACCTGCTCATTGCCAGGAACTGTTTGTACAACAAACATAGGAAGGAGCCATAGCCCAGTGTCCTTGACATCTTTATTGGCAACCTTTGCAAACAGATTGCGCAAAGATGGCGCAATCAAGGCTTCCAAAGAGAATGAGAAATGCGCGGTAACCTCAGAATAATCTAATATACGCTCAGGTTTACCAATAACAGGTGACCCATCAGCCGCTCGTAACTCAGACAAAAATTGTTGAAGCCGATCAAAGATAGCAGGAATAATCGACGATGGCCCTGCTACCTCAATAACAATGCGGCGCTGCTCAAAATGGAGAAAACGTATCGGGATAAGTTGTTCCTCCGGAGTGAGCCATACTCCCATATCAAAGACCATACCAGGGGGATAGGTTGAAGGAACTTCTCCAAAAGTAGGCAGAGGTTGTCCCATCGCTGTTGTTTGAAATTGAAAAAGCTGTTGGATTTGTGCTTGTACCGGCTTCATACTCAACAGAGACAAACGCAAGTCATCAGCATGGAACTCATAGGCTCTTCGACTAGCAAGAACCTTCATATTTTTTGGCATACACGAGATCCTCATGTGCTGTGTGAACTAAGCTGTTATTTGGGATAAACCTGATGCTTGGGACTGATAGCCAACCTGAGATCCGGAAGCTGCCGTTGTGACCATCACCGCATGTCCTTGCACCATCTGCTGTCCTGTAACTTGCTGGTTGAGAAATTGTTCAACAAATTGCACAGCACTTCTTGCTTCTTGACGATTCAAAGGAATGTTACAAGTTTTCGTCTGGACTACGCAATAGACCTCTCCATCTGAAGGGACAGCGGATGCAGGTTTGAATTTCTTTTTGAGCCACGCATCATAGCAATCTGCAGTCCTAGGAGCTTGTGGATCTTCAGTTGCATACTCACTGAGTGAGCTTACTGGCACAAGCTTGATATCAAGAGGAATCATCCCACACGCAAGGGCTATCTCAGCATATCGGTGCAGTGAGATAGAACCAGAAGTATCTGCCTCCCAGCGTGCAACGGACGAATGTTTTGTCTGTAATCGATCGGCAACTTGCGCTTGAGTCAGACCAGCTTGACGGCGTGCATAGAATAAGGCTTCCATAGCTGCAGTAAGAAATCCTTTTTTGAGATACGCATGTGTGAAATCACCCTCTTTGTCAATAGAGAGCCTTTCTTTTATATAATCTGACGTTGAGACTGCATTTTTAATGTCATGCTCTCTACTCATTATAAGTCCTCCTATCTCGAATTCCAGTAAAGCCTAGCACAGCTATAGGCCTTCTCCATCTCTTTACGTTCTTTCATTGCCTCTTTCTTATAAACATATATCCACCAAGCATTTACCTCTCCATTCGGAAATAACACTACAGATCGATAGCCTCTCTTGGGACCTGCTCTAATATGACATAGTCTATAAGGACCGTCAACATCTTTGTAATGTTCAAAATGAAAGCCAGGGGGCAATTCTCCATCATGGCGACTATTACGCCACGCAAGTTCAAATCTATTTACATCATCGACTATTTCTGCAGTTACAGTAGCATTAAATGACCAAATAGCATCTTTAAAAGTTTGGAACCAATAAAAAACTGCCCTACTTCTAAATTCCACTACGGAGACCATCCCTCCATGCGCCATCCCCTACCAATCACACGCCTTGGCATACTGCCTTTATAGAAATTGTAACATATTTGTTACAATAATTTCAACCTATTCTGCCTCAACAGTTCAGCTTGTCACTTGACTTTATTCTATAAGCAAGATATGCTTGAAAGAGAAAGGTTGCATGGAGGCTAATACTTGGTTTAAGATAGGAAAATTATGGATACAAAATATCATATAGGCATAGAACAAGATGGCACACGCTTTAAAGCTACCGTAGCTGATCTCAATATTGTTGTGTACGGTGATACTCATCAGGAAACTCTACTAAACGCACAAAAAGCTATTGTTACAGCCCATATACAAACACTGGAAGTGATGAGTGATGCAGAATTAATGGCCGCTTTTCGTCAGGGAGTACAGGAACTCACAGAGGGAAAAGGGCGACCATGGGACAATGTGAAAAGGGATTTGGGCTTGTGAAAGATAGGAGCCTCATCCCAGGCTCCTGAAGATTTCTCTAATTAGTGTTCCAGAGGACCCTCTGTCAACAAATTGATCGCATGCGGCAATACAGGTAAGACATATTCAAGACACTCTTTTACCGCTTTTGGACTCCCTGGTAGGTTGATGATTAGAGTACGCCCCCGCACACCAGCTACGCCACGTGAAAGCATCGCCATCGGCGTATAGCGCAGACTGTTAGCCCGCAGTGCCTCAGCAATACCCGGAACCTCACGTTCAATAACTGTCTTCGTCGCTTCAGGAGTGACATCACGCGGAGCCAACCCGGTACCCCCTGTAGTCAGGATCAGATTGAGTCGCTGCTCGTCACTCCATACACGCAATAAGGTAGCAATCTGATCATGCTCATCCGCAACAACCGCCTCGCTACTGATAACAGCATTGGGCAATTGCGCAACCAGAGAACGAATTGCAGCTCCGCTTAGATCCTCCCGCTGCCCCTTAGCAGCACTATCACTAATAGTCAGTACACCAACAGTAATCATATATCTTATCCTCGTGGAGAGAGAGCACGCATAATTGCTCCAATCCGTCGGCGCGACCCGTAGAGCCAGACAGTATATTCGTCAGGCAAATCCTCCACTTCAATAAAACAACCCATTTCAGCCGCGAATTTGCGCATAATATCGAGAAACTGTCCGCGTGCAGCCTCACTGCGGCTCTGCGTATGCAAAGCAAGCTTGCCCAAGCGCTCCTCAGGACCCAACACGCCATTAATGATATCAATCAACTGCTCAACACCAAAGATAACCTTCAGTGGAGGAAATTCTTGGGCCTCCGAAGGAGACAAAGCGACTACGCAGCTACCATTGACATGTTCCCCATTCTCATTGCCCTCCTGCTGCACTTGTGCCGCCACAATATCCTTATAGGTTATGCGCAACTTTTCCAGGATCAGCAAGCGAGCCTCATCCGGCACATCGGGATGTGGGTGCACATATGCCAGCAAGCCATATGCCGGGTCAGAATAAATAAAGGGAATGGCAAAAGCTGCATGCCGTCCACAATTCTGACAAGTCGCCACATTTAGCAAACCAGCTAGCACAATATAGCGCAACAACTGATCTGCCGCCACATTCACATATTCATACTGTTGATAACTAACCACCTTGCCACATGGACAGGTAAAGGTCTGTGTAGTTGTACGAGACATAAAGCGATTTCTTCGTTGCCTCCCTCACTAGAGACCGATGTTGAGATATGTCATATGTCCTATACCAAGAGTATAACATACAACATCTTTTTATGTCCCACGTTATGTCTCTTTTTTTGCCAAAAAAATTTTGGCCCAAATTCTTCTGTATTTGACAAGAAAAATGCCGATCTGTTAAGATCCAAACACTGATGAGTTTATATATTTGATCAGCCAGAACCATTCTCTGAGCGCATACTCATTGTGTAAGAAGTGACAAGAAACCGCTTCCCCAGGCAGTTTTCACACCATGAGAACAAATATTTTATCAAGGAGTAACTCTTTCAAATGCTTTCTGCCCCTAGTAAAAGCAATTTAGAGACCACACCGTATTTCTTCTCACAGAACATGCCCAAACACTGGTATTTGGACTGGCCCCTCTATCTTATTCTAGGGATATCATCCTTTTTGCACTTTTCTCGCATTCAAACAGCCGAGTTTGATTTTGATCAGGCAGATCTCTTTCGACTAGCTCATGATGCAATTGCACATGGACTCATTCCTCTCAGCGGTAATCAGGCCTCGATTGGTGTCCTAAATCCACCGTTCTTTATTTATACGTTGTTGCCAGCAGCAGCATTAAGTTCAAACCCGCTCGGTGGGGCCATTACCGTTGCACTTTTCTCCACCATAGCTGCTGGTCTCGCCTATTGGTTTACGTATCGCTACTTTGGCCGATTGCCAGCCATTGTTGCCGGATTACTCAATGCCACCGCTTATGTTCCGTTGAAATATAGCAACACTATCTGGCAACCAGATATTCTCCCATTCTTTATGATCTTATTTTTGTTTGCTATCTTCCGTGGAGCAGTCGAACACAGAAAAGGCTGGTTCTTCCCTGCAATCACTTTCCTAGCAATTACTTATCAGCTTCATCCCTCATCACTTGTGGCACTGAGCACCTTGCTTATAGTTGCACTGATAATAGCACCAAGAACAGTCTGTTGGCGCGATATTTTTCTGGCAGTTGGAGTACTTGTTCTTCTCTTCTTTCCATACGCACTCTTGGAAGTCATTGACCATTTTGCCGATATCAAAGGGCTTGTGGCCTTTGCACATCTCCCAGCTCGGAATGACACCCAAGCACTTATGTTTTATAAAGAACTTATTTCACCTTTCAATGATATTCAGCCACTCTGTATGAAAATAATTAGAAAGTTCATCCAGCTAGCTTTGCTTGCGGGTCTTATCGCAGCTAGTATTCGTCTCTTTCACCCTCGTCAACAAGGATTAGTGTTCACAGAGGAGCAGAAAGAGCTTCCAAAGAGCTGGCAACGATCATGGAGCCAGTTCCGTTTTAATCCAGAGCGTGTCTCATGCTTGCTGCTACTGGTCTGGCAGATCATCCCATTTGCCAACCTAATTCATCACTCTATTGATCTGCATATGCAGTATCTCTTGCTCTTCCTGCCAGGTCCCTTTATTCTGGTCGGCTTAGCACTAGATGAGTTTGTCCACTTGCTCAACCGCTTCCGCCCAAACTTGACTCAAGCAAGCTACATTGGCACTTTGTTCTTGAGTTTTCTGCTAGCTATCGGACAATTTGTGGGTTCTACAGCGTACATTATCAAAATGAGCGAAGGAAACTTCAATGAACGTACAATCCAAAATCTTCCCTACATCGACGATATGAACTCCATGTGGAATGCAGTCCACCAAGCTGATCAAGTTGCGCAAAAGAGACACATCTCGCGCATCTATATGAGTATGGATACTTTTATCCAATCACCGATGAGCTACCTTGGCGAAACATTACACACTCCGACCACAGTCTTTGGATACGATAATTGCCTCGTTCTCCCAGCTTCTGAAGCAGGCCCTGCAGTTTATCTGATTGGACCATATGCAGATCATATTGATACGATGCTCCATCAATTTGCCTCTACTACGCTTGTCGCCCAGCCACAGCGATTGGGAGGTCGCCCATTCAAGTTATATATCGTAACCCCCAACATATCAGGAGCGTGGCTAGATCAAAACCTCAATTCTCCTCATGGCAATCCAGAAACAAAACGCTGGAGTATTCAACGTGAAGCTCCTATTGCTCCTCACACACTTTACAATTACCAACTGAGTATCATACCAGCCAAAGGAGCTAGACCAGTAACAACAACATGTGCAATCACAGCACTTCACAAGAATGACCAATTACTAGCAACATTTCAATTACCAAAGAATGAGAAAATGTCGATGCAGCCAGCAGTTGACGTAGAAACTTACGATCGTATCGCCGACATTCATCGCTTCGGGCCTATCCAAGTCACCACATTTAACACACAAGTAACCAACATTCAGACTTTGAAATAGCGAGGATAACCCTGGTTGAATCTTATCCGTGAGGAGTCGTCACAGCAATTGGCACAGAGAGATATGCAGAGGCAAAGAGCTGAAACAAGCTAGCCTGCTAGAGACTATTTTGAGGATCGATATATTCTTGAGCATCGAAATGTGAGGAGCAAAGTGATCAAGGACAGTTTAAGTAGAAGCTTATCGCTTTTGCTGTCCATGGTCATGATCATCTGGTTCCAGGACATAAGCATGATAGTTACCCGACGGAGGGTCCCACTCAAACTTCACCTTTTCACGTTTAATAGGCATATTGGCATAGAGCATCTCAGCCCCATCTGCATTCGTCAAGCTCACCTGTACCTGCTCCTCATCAATAGCAAGACGTCGTGAAACCACTTCAAGGATTTCCTGGCGGATAATTTCGAGCTGTGCCGGATTGAGCCTGAGACGATCATGCACCAATAAAACTTTCAAGCGCTCTTTTGCTAATTCGCCGGGAGTCTGGTTCTTACGACCAACCCGGAATTGAAAAACACCCATATCCCTCATATCCTCTAGGATGACTGAGAGCGTATACGCTTCTCGGTCGGTGCTGGGCCAAATCCAACTAAGCGACGTAATCGTTCTAACAGAGAAGGAGACTCTTCAACCTCATCAAGTGGTATTTCATCACCAAGCAGACGCTGTGCAGTATTAAGAAAGGCGTGCCCGGCATGTGAACGCTTATCATAAACTGCGGGTTCACCTTTATTGGTAGCAATAATAATTGCTTCATCTTCAGGAACTATTCCCAACAGGTCGATGCCTAGCACTTCTAATACATCTGCAACAGCCATCATATCCCCCCGTTTAACCATTTCGGGACGCAAACGGTTAAGGATTAGACGCGGCTCCGCCTTACCAGCAGCCTCTACCAAACCAATAATGCGGTCGGCGTCGCGCACCGAAGCCATCTCTGGATTGGCAACAATCACAATTTCATCTGCACCAACAATCGCATTGCGAAAACCCTGTTCGATACCAGCAGGCGAATCAATAATCACAAAGTCGAACTCCTGGCGTAGTTGTTGGCAGAGTTGTTCCATCTGGATACTGTTGACTGCATTTTTATCGCGTGTCTGGGCAGCGGGTAGCAAATAGAGTTCAGGCAAGCGTTTATCTTTAATCAACGCTTGACGTAGGCGGCACTGACCTTCAACTACATCAACTAGGTCATAGACAATCCGATTTTCAAGGCCTAAGATTGCATCGAGATTACGCAGGCCAATATCCGCATCAACGACAGCAACCTTTTTCCCTTGCATTGCCAATGCAGTCCCCAAGTTTGCAGTTGTAGTTGTCTTACCTACACCTCCCTTGCCTGAGGTGATAGTGATTACGCGGCTATCCATGCTATGCTCCCTCTAAAAGAACTTTTCAGGCTTCTGTTGGAGGACAATCTGTTCTTGGTCCTTACTATGATTTAGTATACCACGAATTGTTACAGGAGCAGAGGGACTGTATTCATAACTCCTATTTCCGACACTCCACCTAGGCTAAAGCAAGTGGGATTTCTTTCCTATTGCCTAGGTGGAATTTCTCGTCCAGTTTCCCGGATGATCTACGTGTTGATGAAATAGAACAATCTCGACAATCTGTCAACACAGTTTGATCGATATCGATAGACAGAGGTAAAAATCACCGACATCTACTTGCGTGGTGGATGCCCATTAATCCAGGTTTCAACGACAATTTGCTCTTGACGAATGGATGCAACTTCCGGGAGTTGTTGAGCTTCAAAGCCCTCTGGAGGACGCGAGAGAAGGTGTGCAATACGTAACTGGACAGGAGATAACTGGAGCGAACATACCAGGGCCTGTTTATTATCGGGATAGCCTGCATGGACCATACCTCGTAAAACTCCCCAGACGATAACGTCTCCCCCAGCAAGGATCTCTGCACCAGGGTTCACATCACCAAGGACAACAACATTGCTATGATGGTAGATAGCCTGTCCTGAACGGACAGTGCGCCGTAAAAAGAGCGTATCCTCAGACTCTCGCGGATCGCGCACCACATGCTCCGTAGAACCTTGTTGTGTCATAGTCTCCTCGCTAACAGAGCCTGACAGGGGCTGAGTGACAACTTTTACTTCCTTGCGCTTCTCTACCGGGAGATCAAGTGGGATGATAGACATTTGATAAAGCGCAAGTAGATTCTCCAACTGCATGCGCTCACTGCTATGGAGCATGCGTCGGCTAGTGTCAAGGGTAATTGACGCGCCACGGAAAAACGCAGGGGACTCCGCAAGCCGATTAGCCAGTGCATTTAGCAACTCTCTAAAAGGTGTCTCCGGCTCCAGTGTTAAGCGCAAACCGTTGCGGGTTCCTTTTATGGCGATGTATCCTGACACAGACTGCCTCTCCTCTCTTCCCAGTCTGTCTACATTTGGCTGTGATTGTGTCATCAACACGGCTCTACCCAATTGCACCAACAGATCCTTATCTCCCCAGTCACAACCAGAAGCAGAGCATATAAAACGATGTCCAAGCTACAATGAATAAATTTCGTATGCAAGAAACCTCGGACTATATATGCACATACATGCACACATATATTGGGCACAGCTCAACGCAACCTAGGATCTCTGACCTCTATCCCGTTGCTAAGAATGAGACAACTGTAATAGCTCTACGGATATCATACAGCATAAGTTAGCGGCTTGCAAGAATCTACTCAGAGTTGCGCTGCCAGGCATGGGTTTGGGGATTTCGAGTGCTTCTATCACTTGACTTTCTTGAGTTTATAGGCTATAAATAAGTAATGTACGAAATCAAGGAATATGTTACTGAAAC
>CBJMBI010000081.1:0-11467 GCA_966427955.1 uncultured Ktedonobacterales bacterium | reverse complement strand
TGATGAACACACGCCTCTCTGGGAGAATCAGCTTGGGTAGCATTCCATTGCACCAACAGTTGTTCCCGCTCGGCTGCGGTGAGCAATGGCAGATCAGAGAGACGCGTCTGTGGATCTGTAATGATGCCTTCTAGCAAGGTCTGCCAGTGGTCGATCAGGCGAGTGATCGTTTGCTCCTCAAACAAATCCGTGTTATATTCGATCTCACCTATTCCTTGACTAGTAATCGAACAGGTGAGATCGAATATGGAGGTCCCGCTTTCGGTTGGCAATTGCTGGAGGCTTACTCCTGGCAGTTCAGCATTTAACCACCAGGATGCCTCTTCTAACACAAACATAACTTGGAATAGGGGATGACGACTCAGATCCCGTATAGGATGCACTGTATTCACAACCTGTTCAAATGGAACCTCCTGGTGCGCATAAGCCCCCAGGCATACCTGACGGACACGATGCAGCACCTGCTCGAAGGTCGGATTGCCAGAGAGGTCAGTGCGCAGAACCAGTGTGTTGACAAAAAAGCCAATTAATGGTTCGATTTCTGGCTGATTACGTCCAGCGATTGGTGTTCCTACCAGGATATCTTCTTGCCCACTGTAACGGGTAAGCAGCACCTGAAAGCTTGCCAACAGAGTCATAAAGAGGGTGACGCCTTCTCGCTTACTGAGTGTCTTGAGATCATCCATCAAAGCTTCTGGCAACTGTATGGCGAGATGGGCCCCATGAAAAGTCTGTACAGCAGGGCGGGGATGATCGGTCGGGAGAGCCAGGAGTGGAAGAGGACCAGCAAGTTGTGTTTTCCAATAGAGAAGCTGTTTCTCAAGCAGAGTGTATCTGCTTTTGCTATTCAGCGTATGATTTTCTTGCTCTGCACACACGGGGAGAGCCTCTGGGTCTGTAAGACTAGACAGCCATTGATGTTGCCAAAGGGTAAAATCGGCATATTGGATTGGCAGTTCTTCTAAAGGAGAAGGCAGACCTGCAATATGGGATCTATAAAGCGTTTGTAACTCCCGTAGTAATATCCCTCTAGACCAACCATCCATGACGACATGATGGCAACTTAAGAGGAGAATATAGCATTCAGGATTAATCAAGAGTAACTTTGCTCGTATGAGTGACCCTTGTGCCAAATCAAAAGGGCACTGACTTTCCTGCCTGGCTAGCCGATGTACCTCAAGTTCACGAGCTTCGGCAGGAAGATAGTTGAGGGATATTTGAGAGAGTTGAAACTCTATGGCCTGATTGATTATTTGTACTGGTCGTCCCTCGTGTAGAATCAAGGATGTGCGAAGACTCTCATGTCGGCGTATGATTTCTTTCAGGCTCCATTCCAGTGCATCGACAACTAGATCTCCTTTAATTTCTAGCAATATAAGCACATTGTAAGCCGTCGCGTTTGGCTGTAGTTGATACAGAAACCAGAGCCGCTGTTGCGCGAATGATGCAGGAATAATAGTTGGCTGCTCCTGGCGCTGCACCAGAGGGCGCACAGATCTAATCGGTGTATCCTTATTCTCGGCTGGATGAGCACGACGAAACTCCTCGGCAATATATAATGCTAAGCTTCTAAAGGATGTATGTTCATAAAACTGCCCTGCGTCTAACGTTATCAGCAAATCACGTTGACAATTATTGACAATGCTCATAATCATAAGAGAGTCAAGCCCTAAGCTGCGAATGTTCAAAACACTTAAAATCTCCTGAGTTGGACGCTCTAATACCTGAGCAATTTGCTGTTGGAGATACTGTTCTAGGAGTATGAGTTGCTGACTTAGTGGTGCCAGGGAGAGTTGTTGAAAAAATGACTGATCGGGCTCAATACATGTCACTCTCTGTTCGTTGTGATCTTTTTCCAGCTCACTGTATACTTGCAAGATGGGAGATTGACAAAAGGTACTTTTGTTCTCTTCAGTATTTTTAGTTGTCTCTATTATTATTTGCTGTCTTTGTGCTTTTTGTAATGATACAATGTTTTTTGGTTCCAGTACATGCTTTTTTAGTGGCGTACCTCTCTTCCGAGAGCGTTTCCGCAAGCTATTTAAGAAGTGGAGACTGTCCATGACCGTATCAACATCTATGCCGAAATCAATGAGGCAGGCGATCTCATTAACACCTATTGCACTGAGCTCTTCAACCTTCTTGCTGGCTGTCTGCGGTGTGCCGAAGAGAGCATGTGTTTGAAAATAGCGCTCAAACGCATATGATAAGACTTGCTCTTGCTCTTGCGGCATCAGGTCATTGAGCTTCTGCATACCATTGCGCCATAAATCCACCGACGATTTCAAATAGGCAATGAAGGCTGGGCGAACCGTCTGGCGCACTTCATCCATATCTTCGCCGATGAATGTATGCAACATAAGCGTGACATGCCCGGTAGCAGGATCATGTCCATGCTGGGCTCGAGCGAGACGATATGCATGAATCTTCTCTGCAAGTTCTTCCTGGCTCTGGAATAAGAGAGCGGTCAAGACATTGGCACCCATGGCACCAGCTTCTCTAAACCGTTCTGGGGAACCAGTACAGGTGATCCAGGGAGTTAACGCGGATTGCACTGGGAGAGGATAGATTTTGATCGCCGTCTCTTTTCCCAAACCATTGGGGAGCAGAATCTCATCGCCGTGCCAGAGTTTCTGGAACATCTCAATACCTGAGAACAAAATATCTTTCCGCTTCTCATACTGTGTTGGCGCAAGAACAAAGTCGTTTGGATTCCATCCAGTGGCAAAAGCAAGATCTACTCGGCCAGATGAAAGGTTGTCAACGACTGACCATTCCTCTGCCACTCGTACAGGATGATGCATGGGTAAAACCACGCTTCCAGCGCGTAAACGGATCCTTTGGGTGGTAACGGCTAGCGCGGAGGCCAGTACCGAAGGATTAGGATACAAACCGCCAAATGGATGAAAATGCCGTTCCGGTACCCATACTGCTGTAAAATCGTGTTGATCAGCAAATTTGGCACCTGCCAACAGCAATTCATATTTATTTTCGGTGACATCTGATGCATTGCTGGAGAAATAGAGCAAACTGAATTGCATGTCTTTATTCTCAGAGTAGTTCGATGTTGCCGTATACTCGACTCTGTTCTGCAGATTGCTCGTTAACGAATGACCTTTCGCAGCGGCGATTTCTAATGGACTCTGCACCATTGTAGATTGCACAGGTTGCATGATAGGCATGACTTCCCTATCATGTTGCTGTCCAAGAAGATCTTTCACCGCTTGTGACAGGTCTGCAAATAGAATTGCAAGGCTTTGCTCTAAAAATGCTTTACGACAGGCACGACGTTGAATCTTCCCACTACTTGTTTTCAGTATGCTTCCTGGTTTAATCAACACGATTGTATCTATATGCAAATCATGCTTTTCAAGGATTGCTTGTCTAATAGAAGAAAATATTTCTTGTGGAGCTTTATATCGATGCTGGCGATCAATCTCCATTACCAGGATCACGCGCTCTTTTCCAGCCACTTCGAGAGAAAATGCGGCACTGGCATCTCGCTTGAGAGACGAATGACTGAGTTCTGCAGTATTTTCGATATCCTGAGGATAGTAATTCTGACCACGAATAATAATAAGATCCTTGAGACGGCCAGTGATAAACAAACTGCCCTCAGAGATAAAACCGAGATCTCCTGTACGTAAAAAAGGTCCTTCCTGCATGTCCTGTATAAAAGCACGGAACGTCTTTTCTGTTTCTTCTCGATGATTCCAGTACCCCTGAGCCACATGAGAACCTGCGACCCAAACTTCTCCGACGGCTCCTGGAGAGCTGAGAGTACAGGTTTTGGGGTCAACAATTACAATACGTGCATCTAACTCTGTCGAACCACAACTTGTACACTCCACACTGTTCTCATCTCTCTCTGCCGTAATTATAACCTGGTGATTTTCAAGTGCTTCCTTTTTAAGAAAACGGACGACAGGAGCCTGTTCTCGAGGATGACCCGTGACAAAAAGGGTTGCTTCTGCAAGACCATAAGCAGGCCTGAGAGCTTCGGCACGAAAACCACAGGGAGCAAAATACTCGGCAAATTTCAGTAGCGTTTGGTAGCGGACTGGTTCAGCTCCACAGAAAGCAACCTTCCAGTTCCTGAGATCAAGTGTATCACGTTGTTGGGGAGTAATCTTTTGCACACACAGATCGTAGGCAAAATTTGGTGCTCCACTGCTATAGGCTTGATGCAGCGAGATAGTTTGAAGCCAACTGAAGGGAGATCGAATAAAAACGGAAGAGGGGAAGAGGATGCAAGGCGACCCCATATAGAGCGCTTGTAGCATTTTCAAAATTAGCCCCATATCATGGAAAAGGGGTAACCAACTCACAAATGGAGACTCAGGAGGATGCGCCATTGTGCTCTGGAGCATCCGATGATTACTGATGAGATTACTATGGCTCACCATCACACCCTTCGGTGCTGCTGTAGATCCGGAAGTATATTGGAGAAAGGCCAATGTACTCTCCGTTATCTGAGGCCTTTGCCATGCCACCTCATTTCCATTGATACTCTCTCTATCAGTAACAAGCCATTGCAACTCTTGGAAACCTGCAACAAGAGAGAAAGAACGCTGTGATTTGGATAACACCTGACTGGTTGTCAGGACAAACTTTGCCTGCGCATCTGTGACAATAGACCAAAGGCGCTCAATAGAACGGTTTAAACGAGGCGGATAAGCGGGAACGGCAATCGCCCCTGCATAAAGACAACCAAAAAACGCAGCAACATACTCAAGTCCAGATGGGTAGAGGAGCAAGATACGTTCTCCGGCCGCATTGAGCTTTTGGAGCATTGCACCTATTGCGCGAGCTTGCCGATCCAACTCAGCATAGGTCAGGTTATGCTCTTCTTCCCTATCAGAGAAAAAGGTATAAGCCTTCTGATCAGGGTGGTTGAGCGCTCTCCAGCGGAGAATTTCAACGAGTGTAGAAAATTCAGCATTTGTAGTAGAAGCGGACACTTTTAGAGGCTGTTCGTTCATAGTTCAATTACTCCTCTGTTCCACATTAGAGGTCCTTAAAGAGATTATGAGTGAGCACATGCAACAGAGAAACCTGCTCCTTCCGCAAAAAGAAATGGTCACCACGAAAAAAGTGCATCTTAAATGGGCCACGCGTCTGCTCACGCCAAGCCCTAATATCCTCCCGTGAGACATCAGGATCTTGCAAACCACCAAACGCAGAGAGAGGACATGTGAGAGGGTTCTCGTGAGTAAAGCTATATGTCTCACATAAGGTAAAATCTGCCCTTAAGAGAGGGAGCAATACATGTAAGAGTTCCTCATTTTGGAGGGCTTCCTCCGGTGTCCCCTTGAGACGACGCAATTCTTCAATGAACTCTGCTTCTGGTAAGTTATGGGTAGGAGGATCAGGGTTAGGTATTTGTGGGGCACGACGCCCAGAAACAAAGAGGTGCACGGGTTTGAGGCTATGTATCCGAGAGAAATAATGAGCAAGTTCAAAGCTAATAAGAGCCCCCATACTATGACCAAAGAATGCATATGGCATGTCCAGGTATGGCAGCAGCAAAGGAGTTAGAGCTTCAAGAAGTGAAGACATGGTAGAAAATGGTCTGTCTGATAACCGCTCTTCTCGCCCAGGAAGCTGAAGAGGACAGACTTCTATCTCCTGAGAGAGATATTCTGACCACGTATGAAAAAGGGATGCTCCTCCTCCAGCATAGGGGAAGCAGAATAAACGGATACGAGCAGATGGCTTGCGCTGCCAATAGCGAAGCCAGGGGCTAATTGTTGTCATCTTTCGTTCTTGTCTTGTCAAGCCTGTTTCCCTCACCTTATAGTTTCAAGGTAAGCTCTATTGGAAATCTTTCTGTGAGACGACTTCAGCCATTGCTACAAGTATTTTTCGCGTGCCCTCAAATGGATCACGTGCATGGGCAACCATCATATTATCAAGCAAAATAATATCGCCCGGTTGCCACTGGAAACGTATAGCTTGCTGGTCATAGATCTCACTTATGTCTGCTACTACTGAATCTTCAATACGCGTTCCATCACCGTAGTAGACATTACGCGGTAAATCTTCTTCTCGGAACATCGACAACATGGAAGCGCGTGCTCCTGGCTCCAGACACGAGATATGATGCAGTTGAATCTGGTTAAAAAACAGCATCTCACCAGTATGAGGATGTTTGGCAACCGCCTGACATAGCTGCCGAGTTGTCAGATGATCTTCGCTCTTCCACTCATAATCAATCGATGACCTGCGGCAGTAATCCTCAACGCGCTTTTTGTCAGTTGTCTGAAAGAACTGCTGCCAGCTCACGTCCAATCCAGGAATAAAGTTGCGCACATACATCAATTTTTTCTCAGTCATGCGCTGGATAATAGCTGGATCAATGGTCTGATATGTCTTCCGACAATCAAGGATGGGCGTTGCTCCCTGTTTCTCGGCTGCCTTGACACAATAGAAGAAAATCTTCATGGGCCAGCGATGTGTGTGTGAGCTTTCATTGTGGAACAGGATAGGCATGTCCGCTGGATAGGGAGTGGAGCCGTATACTTTCGCTCCAGGATTTTCACGCGGAAGATCTCCATATTCATCGAACAACTCACCGTCTGCACTGACAGCACATGCAAACGCTTCAAATTTCGCGGGTGAGTCTACGGTAAAGTTGCGGAACAGGATCGCACCATGTTTGGCTAACTCTCTACGAAGATACTCTTTATTGTTTCCTGCCCAACTGGCTAGATTAACACCAGCGATGGATGGTTGTATAACCAACGGCAGAAGCTGCCCAGGAGAAAGATAACTTGACGTTGTCAAACTAAAATTGGCCAGATTAATTTCCTCACGCCTACTGTTCCTGATACTTGACCCAATGCCTGACTTTCTTTCCATAGTAGCTCCTTGAGAGAGTTTCTTTCAACTAGGAAAAGTATATGCAACGTCCTCCTGCATTGGAACCCCATCCTGTCCCCATCCTGTCCCCATCCTGTCTCCATTCACTAGCATATACTCACGTCATTCTGATCTCTTCCTTAATCCGTTGTTTAAAGACTTCCAATTCCAGTAATAACTCATTACCACTTTATAGAGCAGCTTCCTCTTGCGTCTGATCAGCAAACTGCTGTTGGTATAATTGAGCATAGACTCCTTTGCGTTTCAATAACTTCTGGTGAGTACCTTGTTCTACTATCTTCCCTTTATCGAGCACTAGGATGAGATCTGCGGCCCGGATCGTTGAAAGACGATGGGCAATGGCAATAGTCGTGCGACCCTTCATGAGAGGTTTCAAGGCATCCTGAATGAAGCGCTCTGACACTGTATCGAGGGCACTTGTTGCCTCATCCAAGATCAAAATTTTGGGATTTTTTAGCAGCACACGTGCTATAGCAAGACGTTGTTTCTCTCCACCAGAAAGCTTATATCCGTGCTCACCAACAATGGTGTCATACCCATTCTCTAGTTGCTGAATACGATCATGAATGGCGGCCGCTTTTGTTGCTGCAATCATTTCTTCTTCCGTTGCCTCAGGACAAACGTAGAGCAGATTCTCTCGGATGGAAGCATGGAAGAGATAGGTTTCTTGCGGGACGATACCAATAAGATCCCCAAGCGTTTGCAGGGCTATCTTTTTCACATTATAGCCATCAATCTCTACTGCCCCTTCATCAACGTCGTAGAGACGCGGGATAAGATAGGAGATGGTGGTTTTGCCTGCTCCGCTTGGTCCAACTAGGGCTACCAGTTGTCCTGGCTTGATCGTAAAAGAGAGATTACTCAGCACCCTATGCGATCCAGCTTCCTTAGATGTGATACCCTTTACCTGGGTTTGCTGGTTAGCATGATACTTCCTAAACTTTTTTATCAAGGCTGGATGTATGGGTCCACTCAGATGCTTCTGCTTATCGTAGGTAAATGAGACATTCTTGAAAGTCACTTCACCGCGCAGATCCCTAGGAGACAGATATAGCGCATTGGGAGCATCCTCGATCTCCACTGGGAGGTCGAGATATTCAAAGAGACGATCAAACAAAGCCAATGATCCCTGCAAGTTAACGAGTAAAGTGCTAAGGCGATTAACAGGACCAAAAAAACTACCCTGAATAGCCAGAAAAGCAATTAACTTTCCAAGAGTCATATCATTGCGCCCAGGTTCATAGATGATCAGTAAGCCAGCTAGACAAGAAAGAATCACAGGCATAAGATTGAAAAAATCACTCATAATCATAAAAAACCATTGCCCTGCCATCTGCTGGCGGATACTCAACTCTGCAAACTCTCGACTCTTGACCTCAAATTGGCTTTGAACACCCTTTTTACGACCAAAGGCTTTAATCAATAAAATGCTACTGACAGAGAGGGTCTCCTGCATCCAAGCAGTAAGCGAGGCAAGACTTTGCTGCGCTTCCCTAATAGACTTTCTTCGCATATTTCCCACTTTGGATGTAAGGAATAAAAACAAAGGTAGGAAAAGCAAAGAAGTTAGTGTCAATAAAGGACTGAGGTAGAGCATAGCAACAATTGCGCCAGAGGCCTTCACGAGACAAGTAATGGTATCGGTAACTGTATCAGTCACAGCAGACTGCGCGCCATTTATATCATTAGACAGCCGCGACTGAAGTTCTCCAGTAGGCATAGAGGTAAAAAAACGCAGAGACATATTTTGTAAATGGGAATAGAGATTATTGCGCATATCACGCATCACATATTGTCCTACTCGATTACTCATATAGGTCTGTCCAACGCCAATGAGACCTGATAGCAATGTGGCGATAATAATAATGAGGGCATAGAGTATCAAATGATCGATCCTACGATGTGTTAATGCATCATCAAAAATTAGAGGAAGCATAAGAGGCATAACTAGATTTAGAGCAGTTATTACAAAAACAGCAATTAGAACACGAAACATCTGACTTCTATAGGGGCGATAGGTCAAAACAATCCGCTTGAAGGTTCTCAGATCTGCTTTCTGTCTGTGTTTTCTCTGTTCTCTGGCATCAGCGGACAGGGTAGATCGTAACATGAAAATGTATCTCCTTATACTTTAAAAGCTATCTCTGGTAAAGTTGGAGGTTTCCATATCTGCCATCCAATGTTTATGCTAAATGCAAAATTTACCAGAAACTCAAAAAAAAGTTGCTGAGTTAAATGATCCTCTTTCCTCTCCCGCCTTTTGCAACGTCTGCTCGACCCGCTGTGCCAACTCTGCCATCATTGGGGCCTCAAAGAGCATCTGCACCAACAAGGCAACCTGTAAAGCCACGCCATCACCCATGTCGTGAGCAGTGATAGAGATCACATACGCCAGATGCTCTCCTTCATAATAGGCTGAGACATCCTCAGTAGAAGCATGAGAGAGTTCGGGCTCCAGTTCTTCCTTCCAGGCAGAGCGTTCTCCCTGCCCATGCAGGCAGATGTAGGCAGGACTCTTGCTCACTGAGCAAAAGTCGAACTCCACTTCCTTGCAACTGGGAGATCAACCTGACCGGGGGAGTCGTTGGATCTAGGGGCAGACAGGCTCTTCCAGCTTTGAGGATTCCCAACATGCCCACGATCCTCGGGAGACTGCAGATCATGCAAATTGCCACCAGGACATTAGGTCCAACATTTCGGCATCGTAAGACCGAAGCCAGTCGATTGCCCAGCCTATTGACAAGCTGACAGGTCAGGTGCTGCCCAGCACTGATCATGGTAAACTGTTCTGGTCGCTGCCGTGCCTGGAGTTCAAAGAGGTGATGCCACTCCAGGTCAGGCCACGAACGGACAGGGACGCAAGGGTGGATCAAGAGACGCTTGTGCTCGTCGGCGAGAAGCAGAGGCAGAGTCCCAACGAGAAGCAGTGGTTGCTCTGTCAGAGGAGATCCTTGTAAGCCTACCGTTTGCATGTGCATGCTACCCCTTTTTTAGATTCTAGTCTACAGATACTCTTAAATCTGAGAGCAAGAACATAAATTTACCCTTGCTTCTTCAAAAGTTTGGAAGAGTCGCCTTAGTCTGCAAAAGACCACGCATTCGCATATATGGTATCAGTGTAAGCACTCCTCGAGTCAGAGTGTCATACATTTGGAGTGCTTCAGCCGTCTCGATTCCCACTACGAAGGTACTGTACTCTCGTTCCAGCAAAGCCACATCGGTCGAATGATCCACACACATCTTGTTTATGTACTCTACCAGCCGCATCTGTGGGACGGTCTTTTCCTCCAGATGATACCAAGCATAGTCCGCAACAACTCGATGGAGCTGATAACAGTGATTCTCGGAAGGCTCAATGAGTCCGGCATCCACTAGCAGATCGAGCATCTCTTGCTCAGTGGCCCCAACAGCTATGGCCGCTTCCTCTGAAAAAAAGTCTGGTGCCTTGGGCAAGATGGAGAGGGCTCGGAGGACTGTTTGTGCAGCAGGTGGCAGACGCCGATCGCTGATGGAGATTGTTGCCTCAAGAGAACGTATGTTCTCATCACTTTGAGCGCGCAGATAAGTGACTGGCGGGAGAGGAACATTCAAGTGTAACCGATATTCAAGATCGTTGAGCTGGTTGAGGGCCATTTCTACTCTTCGCAATTGCCCCCTATAGGAGTGAGAAGCCAGATATTTGCCGATCAGCATGATTGCTAACGGTAAACCACCCGTGGCCATTGTTACCCGTTGTAGATGTGTCTCACTGATGATTTCCACTTGTGGTACCAGTGTCGTTAGGATCTGGTAGCTGGCTTCAAAAGAAAGCGGTTGGACAACACACAGCTCTTGCGATGCCAATGCAGAGGCAATGCTGGGCTGACGCGTAGTGAGAACATAGGAGACCAAAGAACTCTCCGTCAGAAAAGGGTGCACGACTTCTACATCCCAAACATCATCGAGTACGATGAGGAGATGTCGCATGTTAATGATCTTGCGAAGGAGTTGCCACCTGTCAGCATCTGAGGCTTCCGGCTCCTGTACAAGCGAGGATATACCTAGGGCACGAGCTACCCCAGAGAAACAGCGAGGGAGGTCTGGAGTAGGCCCGAGTCTTACCCAAATGACACCATCAGGAAAACGCTCCTGGATCTGAGGATGCTGCGTGAGCGTCTCCAGCAACTTGGTTTTTCCAACCCCTGGTAGACCAGTCAGAGCAAGAATGCTTCCAGGCTGGATCTGGGGGAGCAGACTCTGCAGCAATGCTTCTCGTCCAACCAATCGTTGCGCGTTGGCAAGTAGAGAGGAAGAACCAGCGGGAGGAAGAGATTTGGTCATGTCCACATTGATATCTCTATTGTATCCACTTGCCGACGGAGACAATAGGTTCAGGGCTTCGGTGTCACACTCAAACAGTTGACAGAGACGCTCACGAAAATAGGGAGAGGGCAATGTCTCGCCACATTCCCAACGACTCACGTTCTTTCGACTTGTACCAAGTTTCTCTGCCACAGTAGCCTGCGACCATCCTCGAAGAGATCTAGCACGAGTTAATGCTTGATTATAAGTCATGAGACCCCCTTAGAGCTGTTTGTTTACTTGC
>CBJMBI010000080.1:0-11536 GCA_966427955.1 uncultured Ktedonobacterales bacterium | reverse complement strand
CTTTAGTTTTCTTTCCACAGATCCATAGGGCCGAAACTGTGGCCTTGATAGTTCGCTAAGGCATTAGCCACTCATCTCAAAAAAGAGAAGCGTAACAACCCACTCATACGTTTGAAGCGAGAATAAGGTTCTCCTACTGATGACTAAGTCTTTCAGAAGATGCTTCTCCAAGAAAGTGAGAAGATATCAGCTTTCTGTTGAAAATATACCTGATGAAAAGTGTCGTCTCAAGAGGGAAAGGGGGACAATTTTTTAGGACATGCTGAACAACATATCCCCAGAGGAAGAATGATTGCAAGGCCTGCCCCGGTCGAATCTCCTGTACCGGGCAATGCAGGCCCTGCTTGCCGCTTCTCACCCACGTGATTTGGGAGGAAGACCCAGTGCACTACGACCAAAAGCCTCTCCAGCATTATCAAAGTTAAGAACAGCATGTGCTGCCATGGCATGAATATCACGCCAATAGCGCTGCAATGGATTAGACTCGAAGTTTGCACTAGCTCCACTTGCTAGGTAAATTTGTTCTATTGCTTCGGTACAAAGGCGTGTAATAGAGGCATAATCACGACGATTACGCATAGCTACCTCAGGACTTAGAGGAGTGCCTGGATGAACTACATCAAGTGCGCGTCTTAAAAGAAGCTCGGCAGCATCAATCTTGGCAGCAATTTCAGCCACACGGATTTGAAAATGCGGTAACTCTATGACTTTCTCGCGTGTATAGGCAGTGAATTTGCTAGGTAGTCCATCTCGCCAGACCTCATATGCCCCCATCGTTGCACCAAGCACTGGTACTACCAAGGCAGCTGTAAATGTCGCTTCTAGTGGAGAACCGCTGTAGAGTGGTCCAGGATTAACAAGCCTTCCAGGTGCCTTACCCATAATCATGTCAGGAAAATTGACGGTTCGGTGCTCAGGCACAAAGACATCCTTCAAGACAACAGTATTACTACCTGTTCCTTTCTGTCCAGCTACAAACCACGTATCGGCAATCTCATAGTCACTACGTGGCACCAGCATAAAATGCGGCTCTGGGTGCCCCCCTTCCGTAGTAGGCATCAATAGAGTATTCAACATCACCCAGGAGCAGTTGTCAATGCCACTGCACCAAGGCCAGTTCCCATTTAAGATATAACCTCCATCCACACGTACTGGCCTTGCAGCCGGGATGAACGAAGTAGCAAGCAGTGCATCAGGGTTCTCTGACCAGACATCCCGTTGTGCTTGCTCTGGAAAAAATGCTAGAAACCAAGCATGAGCAAGGAAGAATGAGTAGCACCAGCCAGCAGAACCATCCACTTTAGCAATCTCTAGAACTGAGTCAACGAAAGTATCATAAGATAACTCATATCCCCCCCAACGGGCAGGAAGCAAAGTACGGATAAGACCTGCGTCCACATATGCCTTCACTGTCTCTTCTGGCTGGCGACGCATACGTTCTGCCTCAATCACTCGTTCACGAATAGCTGGAAGTAATTCTCTGGTACGTGCCAGAATTCCTTCATGTGTGATAGGAGTCTCTTTCGAAATTGCCATGCGTTTCTTCTCCTTTTGTTAGTACATGCCCTTGATATATAGGAGGTGTATCTGAAAGCAGGTTCTATGAGAAAGAAAACCGGCTGTCAAACACAGAATACAGCAGAATAGCGGTAAAAGTACTATTGATGATCTTGGCGCAAATCCCATGGTATCGGCGTTCTCTGTCAAAATTGCCAATTTACTCATATTCAGACACACTCTAGAATGAAAAGTGCACCTGAGTATAATCAGATACAGCAGCAACAGTGAAGAGAAAAAGCTATGGATAGGAAGTGACAAAGAGAGACCCGAGATAAACTAGAATGTGGCAAGACCTTGATAACTTCACTATTCTGTGAAAAGATAATATATGCTTCATGCTGTCTCTCTTTTCAGGAGATATTCAGGGCACCCTTAGCAACTCCGTGGGCTGATTGGGATATGTAACTCGTCATCATGCTGATTGTACCACATGCGAATGTCAATATCACTGTTTCCACCAGGGCTTTTCCATCAGATGAGCAGAACTGTCCCTCTTTTCGACTAGGCATTATGTTGTGTACAAGGTAAACTTGAGAACAGTTCACCTTTTCTATTTTCGTAAAAAAATAGAGGATCTGAGCTAGAATAAATGATAAAGTAGAATGGAAGAGTTAGAAAATCTCCCTTGGCAATTCATGTCTTCTGATAAAACCTTCGAGAATTAATAGCCATCAGGAAAGCCCGCCGGATAGGAAATAGAAGCTACTTGATTTAGTTTATGAGCATATGAAGCAATTCCATGATATTATATGATATAAGATGGCATAATTATTTAAACAAAGGCTATCTGGCAAACAAACGATCACACAGCAAAGCAAGAAGACAGGAGGGCGAGGAAGTATCCTTAGCTTTGGATAGGCTGAAGTTTCCCCCCTGATCTATCCCAAAGAAAGGAAGGCCTCTTTCCTCCTCATGCGGAAAAGTGGGGAGGAGAAAGACGGCCAACAGTATGATTATCATGTATAGTAAGAGAGGACCTAACAAATGGTAATTAGTAGTCAGAAAACTTCACTAGATGACATGACGTATGAAAGAGCAATTTCGCTCGCACGAGCACTTGCTCCTGCCATTGCAAAACGTGCGGCAGTGGCAGAGGTGCAACGCTGTCAGCCCACGGAGACCATTCAAGAGATTATTGACGCAGAATTGGTACGTTTGCTGACGCCTGCTCGCTGGGGAGGACATGAGCTGAGCTTCAACGCCTTCGCTGACTCAACAATCGAAATTGCCAAAGCTGATGGATCGGCAGGTTGGTGCTATGCGTTGCTTATTGCTTATAGCTGGGTAGTAGCACATTTTCCTGAGGAAGCACAGCGCGATGTCTGGGCGAACGATCCTAACGCGCTGATAGCAATGTCAGGTTTTCCATCCAAGCAGGTAGTCCGTACC
This sequence comes from uncultured Ktedonobacterales bacterium, assembly GCA_966427955.1. GTDB lineage: Bacteria > Chloroflexota > Ktedonobacteria > Ktedonobacterales > Ktedonobacteraceae > DASYAN01. The sequence continues at coordinate 8,587 of CBJMBI010000080.1, read as the reverse complement.
GATGGAGGCTACCTTTTAAGTGGGAACTGGCCATGGACGAGCGGAATTGATCACTGTTCTTGGTGTATACTTGGTGGACTATTACCCGCTTCAGGAGATGTGCCACCCGAATCAGTTTACTTTTTAGTACCCAAAAGTGACTATGAAATTCTCGATACTTGGTTCGTTGCAGGGCAAAAGGCCACTGGGACCAACAATGTGGTGATCAAAGAGGCATTTGTACCAGAGCACCGTATGATTCGAGTAGCCGATATACGTGAGGGTCTTGGTCCTGGTACTGCCATCAATACGGGCCCGCTATATAGCGCTCCATTTACGCCTGTCACTTTTCTAGCTCTCGTCGTGCCACTACTTGGGGCAACCATCGGAGCCTACGAGATCTGGCGCAATGCCTGCCGCAATAAAGTCATTAGCTTCAGCAGTGAGCAAGTTGCAGCGTTCTCGCATGTTCAGATTCGCGTAGCGAAGATAGAGGCTGAGATCCAGGCCGCACGCCTCTTCTTACAGCATTGTCTTGACGTGCTCAATTCCGGCCATCCCATCAGCCTGGAACAGCGCTTTCGCTTTCTCCGCGACTATGCTTATATTGCTCAAGTGTGTGTCCAAGCAATGGAGCAAATCTTCCTGGCAGGCGGAGCCAGTGCAAGCCTCGAGTCAAATCCTTTGCAACGCCACTGGCGCGATATCCATGTTATGGCAACACATGCAGGGCTGAACTTTGAGAGTGCTGGTGAAAGCTTTGGGGCAATGGAGCTTGGCCTGCCGCCAAAACCGCGCAATCTGAACTTTTAGGGGTCTCTATATGGCAGGAGTCTTTCTCAAGGTGTGGCAAGCGGGATTGGAGCAATTTGATGAGCCAAGAGTGATCGACTGAAGCAGGCACACAAACTGATGGGGCCATGACAAAGGTCCCATCAGGCGGAGAAAAAACTGGTACCAATCAATCTAGCCAACCGCAGCAAGGGCTAGTGTGCTGACAGAAGGCCATAGGGTGTCAAAATGGGTAATGGAGCCGGTCTATTCATGGATAAAGCGCTTTCGCCGCTTATTGGCTCGCTGGGACAAAAAACCTGCCAATTATTTGGCTTTGCTCCATTTCGCCTGTGTCTTTGATAGCTGCAATTTACTACACACACGTTCTGAAAGGAGTACACAGTCAATGTACAGTCTTTCCGGGAAATACTTAGCGCATGGTCCCACCACTCAACTGACCTTTACACAACTGATCAGAAATGCTCGAGAGTGTGACAAAGAGGCCCTAGCAATGCTCTACCAGCAGGCGTTTCCTCTCGTCTATCACTATGTCCTGGTACGCTTAGGCAGTCCCGACCTGACGGAAGATGTTGTTTCAGAAGTGTTTCTAGAGATGATCGAAGCTATTAGAAATCTTCGCACTGAACAGGAAGCGGGTTTTTACGCCTGGTTATTCCAGATTACCCAAAGAAAGATCTCTAAGGCTCTGAAACAGTTGATACGTAGAAGGAGCAAACACCTTCCACTAGTAGATATGCTCATAGAGGAAGACGACTGTCTGGCAGTGGAATTGGTAGCCACTGACCTAGCAAGTGATCCGACAGCCTCATATGAACTGCGAGAAACACTCGAAGAAACCAAGAATGCTCTGGACAACCTTAATGAAGAACAACGGATGGTTATAACAGGTCGCTTTCTAGCAGGGCAGCGAATTGAAGAGCTTGCTCAGGCACTGGGCAAACGACCTGGGGCAGTGCGTATTCTACAATTTCGAGCCTTGAAAATCCTTGCTCAGCGTTTAGGAGGAGTGCACAAATCTCGCTACAAAAGGGATAAAAGTAACACCGTAACCCGCCAGATCAAGGCTCTATCTCCTCAACAAGACAGAGCCGCGGTTGTGCCATAAAGGACCCATGGGTTACGCAGCGAGCTAAACTCAGGTAACGGGAAAAGAAACAGTCACCCACTTTTTGCGGCGACCGTAACAAATAGCCTCGAGAAGACACTATCTTCATGATGTCGGGAATGCGATTTCCTATGGAATTTGCACTCTCTAGTAAGAGTCATCCTTCTCAAGTGAGCTACTATCTAATGACGTGTCATTCATTGCCCCGCTTAAAGGGCTGGGATCTTCTGACACAGGGAGAAATACAATGAGAAATGTTAATCTTCGGCCAATTGCCTTTATCCTCGCATCCACTAATCATGGTACAATGTTAGTAAACAGGTATGATTACAAATTGGCGAAGATTAGCGGTGGCTATGGTGTTGGGTATGAGTTGCTAAATACCTCATCTTTTGATCAGCTCGAGGTCGATTTTGCTCTTCAGTTACTATCTGAAAGAAAACAACAATTCGGAAATAACGTTGTAGCAATTGATTGTGGAGCAAATATTGGAGTACATACCATAGAATGGGCAAAACATATGGATGGATGGGGAGAGGTAATCGCATTAGAAGCACAAGAGAGAATTTTTTATGCGTTAGCAGGAAACATAACTATGAATAATTGCTTCAATGCAAAAGCAATCTGGGCTGCTGTTGGAGCAGAAAGTGGTATGATCAAAGTACCGTCGCCAAATTACTTCGTGCCATCAACTTTTGGAAGTCTTGAAATAAGAAAGACGGATACGACAGAATTCATTGGGCAAGAAATTGATTATGCGAGCGACAAATTAATAGAAACAAAGATGCTTGCCATTGATGATCTTGAATTACCACGGATTGATTTGATAAAAATCGATATAGAAGGCATGGAGATGGAGGCACTTGCTGGAGCGGATAATTCTATCATGCGGTGCAAACCACAATTAATCGTTGAAATAATCAAATCAAATGAAGAAGAACTCTTGGATTTTCTAAAAAAGAGGGAATATGCAATATTTCCCTTAGGTGCAAACATATTAGCAATTCATAAATCAGATCCAACTATCAATAAGGTAAAAGTGAATCAGGAAGTTACGTCATGTGGACCATGCACCGGACCTACAGGGGTCCGCAGAAGAATTGACCCCTTTAAATCCCAGCAGTAGCTGGAAAATAGTTAATATAACCTAAAATGTTCTCCTGGCAAAAAGAAAGGATCGATGATAGATCTATTATGGATGGTGATTTACAGGAGAAGTTCTTACAACTTTATACACATGAATTTCCAGAGAAAGAGCAAGTACGCATTAGTTCCTCTACCAGCATAGGCACTGGTTGGGAAGGTGACATTTTCGCATTGCACCTGGAATATGAGGAAGCCGCAAGGCACCAATCTGAAGACGTTGTACTAAAAATCTATCATGGGCAAATTGGCTTGCAGAAGGCGCAAAGTGAAGCGCTTAGTCTGAAACAACTTGCTTCTGGTGGCTATTCGGTACCACGCTTCCTTTTCTCAGCCCTACCAGATTCGCCATTAGGTCATGCATGCGTTGTCATGGAAAAGATTGAGGGATCTACCCTTGGCAAGGCACTTGATAGGTCGTCGAGAGAACAGCAGCAGGAGTTGACAACGCTGTTCTGTCAACTCTATGTGAACCTGCATGCCTTGGATTGGCAACCGCTTGTTCCCGGTCCAGCATCGTATCAAACAAAAGATTTCATGGCATCCTGGATTGCCCAGGAGCGAGCATTTCTTGAGCAAATGCTCCCCGGCATATTTGATAACATCTTAGATTGGCTGCAAGCGAAAGCCAAAGATATTACCACTGAGCGCTTATCGATCACCCATGGCGACTTCCATCCAGAAAATATCCTTCTGAGAGATGATGGTACAGCATTCGTCATTGACTGGACAAACAAAAACATCTCTGATTATCGCCTTGACCTAGCATGGACGCTATTCTTGCTGAGGACGGAATGGACTGGCGAATTACGAGACAGAGTGCTTAAAGAATATGAGCGACTTGCAGGCCAGCCTGCCGAAAATATCGAGTTCTTTGACGTATTCGCCTGCATCAAAAGCCTCGTTGGCTTTATGGCATCTGTGCGCAATGGAGCAACAACTATGGGTGTAAAGCCAGGTGTAGAAATAGAAATGCGGCAGAAGGTGAAGCATGCCCAAGCCATCTATGCACAACTTCAGGAACGGACAGGATGTACCTTACCAGAGGTAGAGCAATTGATAGAGAGCCTCTCATCATAAGTTGCACAACCTCTAGGAAGGACATGATTATCCATATTAGGTAGACAAAAAGATGATCATCAAGGTGTTACTCATCATGCCGTGCTTTGCAGACGCTGTTTAGCCTGAATACGCGCTACGAGCAGTGCCGAGGCAGTACCAAGAACCAGAAGCGTAGTTCCTGAGAAGGCGAACCCTTCCTGGAGGCCAATATGAGTAAGGATGAAGCTGGCAAGAAGTGGCGAGACAGACACGGCTCCGACAACCCCTGCCTCCCACAGTCCAAGGACCTTTGCAAGGTGACGATGGGAAATTTGGGACTGTACCAGCGCGATCAGCGAAATATCCGTCAGAGCCGAGAGCATGCCAGTCAAACCCAAGAGTACAGTGGCTTCTGGTAGAGTCGTAATGAATCCTAAGGGCAGGCGAAACATGCCAAGGACCGCCCAGGCGAGCACTGCAGACAACGCAAAATTGCGCAAGGGCAGGCGTACGAGAATAAGCGCTCCAACGGCCTCTGCCAGACCAGAGACCCCAAGGAGAAAACTATACTGCCCAGCCCCCCCCCGCAACTGGGTATTGACCAGGGCGACAACTCCCACAGTGAGAAATCCACTGGCCATCAGGATAGCCAGCACAAAGGTCGTGATCGCAATTTGGACTTCCCGAGCCAGCCGCAGGGCTTGCCACCCGGCAAGCAGGTCTGCCCACAACCCCAAACGAGAAGTAGGGGATGTGATTGGAGGGATATACATCAGCGCTAACGTTACGATGGAACAAACAAAGGTCACAGCATCGACAAGAAAGACATCCGGGAGCGAGAGGAAAGCGACCAGGGGAGTGAGGAGAAATGGTCCGATAAAATACGCAGATCTAAAGGAGACTTGGAGCAGACTATTTGCAGTCAAGAGTTCATCGGCAGCAACCATCTGTGGGACTAGCGCATCACGTGCGGAGGCAAAGGGCGCACCTGCGATTCCGAGCAGGGTTGCCACTACAGTCAAATTAGTGACATTTAGCAAGTTAAGATGGGACAAGAGTGGGAGCATCAAAACCAGGAAGAAGCGCAGGAGATCACAGCCTATCATGATCCGTTTACGGTCGTAGCGGTCAGCGAAAGAAGCCCCAATGACCGATCCGGCGAAAACTGGCAGGTTGGACGCCAGTGTGACTATTGCCACGGTCTGTAGGCTGTGTGTCAATGTCCAGGCTACCCATGCAAGTGCAGCCACATACAATCCATCTCCTAACCGGGATAAGCCTTGGCCAATGGCCAGGAGCCAGAAGTTGCGGTTAGAAAGTAGGGAGCTACCCTTCATAGGCATGAGCTGAGCCTCTCCTCATTCTCTAATTCCGTCGTTGGGGCAGGTAACCTTTCAGCGCATTTGATACTGCTTGATGGAATTCAGTCATAGGGATAAATCCAAACTGTGCTTGCATCTGCATATGACACAGTTCAGGCTGGTCTGCCAAAAGACGAGCCCGAATGCGATCTTCTTCACTCGGTGGTCCTACCGTAATCGCACGATGTGTCATATTCCACTCTTGGGCCAGTTGCTGATCGCGCTCTTGATGGTACTGACTGAGTGCAGCCTCAAAAGTTGTGCTGCCCGAGGAAGCAGTGCAAATAGCATCAGCAAGTAAGCGTGCACTCACGGTGGCAGCGGTCACACCTTTTGCCGCCATTGGATCAAGGTGATATCCCGCATCACCGACCAGTGCCCAACCTGCACCATAAGGTATCCGTTTATACATTTTAAGATGGCAAGCACCGCTAATTATGCCTTCACGTTTGCCATCACCAATTACTTCCCGGAAATGAGGATGGCTTCGCAGTCGCTCATCAAAACTGTGTGGCAAATTGCGGCGAAAGTCGTCAAGCTCGCTTTCGGGAAGACTGACATTAGCTGTAAGCAGTCCTTCATCGGCCATAATGCCAACAAAAAAGGTATTAGCGTTCCATGCATAATGCCCTGCTTCAGGTTTGGCATGAGTATTGCGGTAATAGGCAAAGTAAGAAGCCCAGCGGGAAGCAATTTCTGCATATTTAACAGCTTTTACCTGTCTTCCCAACCAGGAATGTTGTCCGTCAGCACCAACAACCAGTGGAGCCGTTTCAGTAATAGAATGTGAATGTTTCCCGCCGCAGATACCGATGACGCGGTCTCCCTCCCACAAAAGACGGTGAACGGGAAAGTCGGTGCGTAATTCCACAGACTGAAAAGACGCAGCATGTTGAGCAAGTAGAGTATCTAGCTTTATGCGCCTAGCAGTCATGCGAAAGGTGTATTTTCCCATGTCAGCGTATGAATATGGTACAACAATATCATCAGTGGCGAAGTAATGGGCAATCTGACGTGGGGAGCCTGTTTTCTCAATGGAAGCCAGGATACCAAGATCATCCCAGAGACGATTCGTCTTGATATCCCAGGATGCCTGCTGGGGAATATCAGCAGGAAAGTGAGTGCGGTCAAGTAAAAGCACACGCAGCCCAGCGCTTCCGAGATAACTCGCCAATGTTGAGCCTGCAATGCGAGCCCCAATGATGATCACATCCCAGTTAGATCTCATGATATAATGATCTCACTTTGTGCGGTCTTTATGCCAAATGCATGCACACCGGGCGTCTCATCTACAACTCGCACTGGTAATGTATTATCTCCCAACCACTTGTGCAATTGTTCCTGATTGCCGCCTAGTTCAATCCAGGAGATCTCGATAGGTTCAATGCTATGGCGGACATGTGAGAGACCAGCCTGAAAAAATTTGCGTCTGGCATCCAGATTGTTATATGAGATAAAAAATGGGAGCCAACCTGAGGTTGCAACCTGCTCGAAGCCAGCATCTGTCCAGGACGACTTATTGCCGTCTGGGTAGGTCGCCGAGCCAGCCACAGGTTCCAAGTTGAGTCGCGTGCAGATGCTATCAATGTCATCTGTTTGTAAGGTCCAGCCAACAATGGTCTCTTCCTCTTTCACGCGCTCGAGCAGCCATCTCCCAAAGAAATCTTTGCTAGCGAGCGTTGTGTCTTCGATGGTGAGGATCTCAAGGTATTGGAGAGACTCGCTGCTAAAAGGTACGGCCCAGGTACGAGTACCGTCTGCATGCAGGCTACCCTGGATGCAACCCAGGCCATAACGTTCACGCATGCGCTGTGCAGTTCTCTCGATATTTCCTGTAACAAATATAATGTGATCAATGCGTATCATGTACAAACTCCTTGGTAAAAGCATATGCAGCTGATAAGCCGACAATGCCAGCACTCATTACAATAAGATCACATCGTAATATCATAACATCCCGCACGACGCTCATCTTTTCGAGCGAAGATGAATATCGCTACAATAATATCACAATGTGACTTGATAACCATCCTTCAGATAATAATGATGAGAATAAAAGACTAGGAGGCAACTTGTATAGATTACCTACATCGTAGTCATCCATACATACGTATTAGCCTGCCATGCAGGTTGCCGTAACCAGGAAGCTATGTGGAACACCTGGAACCGAACGAGGGATGAAATGTGACCAACGGCCATATTTTACCCCCTCCTCTTCAATCTGGGTGACTGCCGCAGACCATCCACGCTCAGCCAGGACAACTTCTGGCTCATCCATAGCAGAGAGCCACGGGATGCCTGACTTCTCCAAGGACTCCATCAAAGGGCGATACTCAGGAGAGGTCAGCAGATCATAATTCACGACATTAAACCCAAGCCGACTCTCAGATGCCGATAAAGCCGTTATCACATCAAGCAGGCGTAAAACGGATGAATTGGGCAAATAGTATAAAAGACCCTCAAGGAGCCATACTGAGCGCTGGAGTGGATCGAAGCCTGCTTGGCGTAGGGTATCTGCCCAGGGGTTTCTCAGGTCAACCCCAATAGTCTGACGCCTGCAGGTGGGGGATGTTCCAGCAGAGGAAAGCAATTGCTCTTTCTGTGCAAGCAGTTCTGGTTGGTCGAGTTCAAAGAGGTGCGTCCCCTCAGGCCAAGCAAGGCGAAAGGCACGTGTATCCATTCCAGCAGCGATAATAACCACCTGGCGTATTTGATGTTCTATTACAGCATGTAATAAGAAGTCATCAAAAAATTTGGTCCTAATCACAATGCCAAGGTCACCTCCACGACTCAGGTCCGCAGAAAAGTGACCTGACCAGTCCTCCTCTACTTGACCTGTCAGCAGAGCTGCCCAGGGATCATTAAACAGGCGATCTGTACGCTCACTCTCACGTGCTCGAGCGGCTGCTGCCTTACAAGCGGTTGAAGTCAAGGTTACTTTTGTGGAATTCTTAGAAGACATCTTTTTCTCCTCTGAAAACGACGTTTTCATGCTGGGTGGTGTAGCCCCCTACATGAACGTCTCCTTGAGAATATTTGTAGCAAGTATATCCAATAGAAAGTTCTTATTCGAGGGGGAAATAGGGACAAATCTCCCTCTAGGAGAATACCTGTAACAAAATACTCCGATAGGAACACTATCTTGTAGAAAGCAGAGCAAAAG